>CAUQZV010000001.1:0-101865 GCA_963522415.1 uncultured Veillonella sp.
TAATGTTGGAAGTGACACCGTAGTGGTGTCACCCCAACATTTATTATAGAGCCAGAAAATACTATAAAGTGCTTTCATATTAATTAGTATAAACAGGATCATAATCAGCAGGCACCGGAGCAACGATACTCACAAAGACAATATCTTCCGTTCCAGTATTTTTTGCACCATGACATTCACCCTTTTTAGATACTATAACTTGCCCCTTTGTAAAAGGCACCTCAGTATCCGGCGTTGGATAAAATACCCCTGTTCCTTGCAATACAACCCATATATCATCAGAATTATGATGATAATGCTTTGGTAAGGTTTGACCAGGTTTAATAACCCAAACTGAACCACCTGTGGAATCAGTTTGATAAAATGGCGTCCTAACAGCCTTCTCCAAACTTTCAACTTTCACAAGTTCCATATCAAAAATACGTTGATTACTCATAACACTCTCACCTTTCATCGATTAACAACTAATGAGTTCCAGAAGCATATTCACCCATATTTACATCAAGCACTGCTCTCACCGGTTGAACTAGGGAATCCTCATACTGCAATGTCCATTGCACATTTGAATCCAATTCCCCATTCTCTAGGCCGCTAATAGTATCACCATCACCAACAGGATTGTCATTTTCTAAAATAAAATACAACATATTATATGCATGAATAACTACATCATCAGGATTCATGCCATGAAAGTGATACTGCACATCAGGCAAGAATAAGGTGCTCATCCCCACCGAGTCAACCATCATATCGTCTGTACCTTGAATGTTAATGAATTATATCCTGCTTCGGATTTAATTCGGTCGAATTCGACTGAATTAAAATTTAGATTATAAACCTCCTCTCACCTTATACAAAATAAATAATATATTATTACCTAAATTATACAATAAATCTGGCTCTCTAGTAAATATTACATCATCTAAGATGAGCAGATAGGGCAGATATATTAACCGTTATATCCTTTAATTTTTAATGCTTCTACTAAACGACGCAATGCCACCATGTACGCAGCCAATCTTGGGTATACTTTAAACTCTTCTTGCATAGCCCATACTTCTTCAAAGCTTTTTTTCATGTTCTTCGCTAATTTTTCGTTTACTTCTTCTTCAGACCAGTAGAAGCCAGCTTTGTTTTGTACCCATTCATAATAGGATACCACCACGCCTCCGCCATTCGCTAATACGTCTGGCAATACAGGAATACCTTTTTCAAAGAAGTATAAGTCTGCATCTTTGGTTAATGGTCCGTTAGCACCTTCCACGATTAATTTTGCTTTTACTTCTTTCATATTGGCTTCGTTCACTTGGTTTTCCAAGGCTGCTAAGTATAACACGTCTACGTCTAACAACAATAGTTCTGGATTCGAAATGCGTGTCATACCTGGTTCTTCATAGCCTTCCAAAGAACGTCCATGAGAGTTTGCATATTCGTAGGCTTTTTCTACATCGATGCCATTTGCATTGTACAGAGAACCATGTACGTCACCGATGGCAACGATTTTAGCACCTTCACGATGCATCAATAAAGCACCAACAGATCCTACATTACCAAAACCTTGTACAGCAATCGTCAAATCTTTAATAGATTTACCTTGTTTTTCCAAGTAGGAAAGTAATGTAAACATACAGCCACGACCTGTTGCTTCATTACGACCTAAAGAACCACCAATTGCTAATGGTTTACCTGTTACGATCCCTGGTGTCCATTGACCAGTTAACGCACTGTACTCATCGACAATCCAAGACATGATTTGTGGATTTGTGTTCACATCAGGAGCTGGTACGTCTCGTTCTACCCCAATGATAGGAGCAATTTTACGAACGAAACCACGTGTTAACCGTTCCAACTCTCTTTCACTTAACTTTCTAGGATCTACCTTGATACCGCCTTTACCACCGCCATATGGTAAATGAGCAATGGCATTTTTGATTGTCATCCAAGCACCTAATGCACGCACTTCATTTTCATCTGCATCTGGGTGAAAGCGCAATCCACCTTTAGATGCGCCAAGAACGGAGCTATGTTGGCATCGGTAGCCAGTAAATACTTCCACATGTCCATCATCCATTTGTACTGGAATAGCCACGTTCATTTCACGTTCAGGGTGACGCAACACTTCATAGTCATTGCGTGGAATGCCCAATGTGTCCGCTGCTAAGTCTAATGTTTGCAGCATATTTTCATAAGGGTTGTAATTTGCCATAATACCACCTCGTTTTACATAGAATATAATATTGTGTATACCCTAATAGTATCACAACTCATTCCTCATGACTATAGGTTTTTAAAAAATCCCACTTATCTTATAGGTAAATAAAATTTTAAAAATATTTTGCAAACATATCTGTGGAAGATAGGGATGCTATCTTAGCAGGGTTACAGATAGTAAAAAAAGCTGATTCTATCATCAATCAGATAGAATCAGCTGTTCTTTCGTATTGAAAAATTGTCGACAACTCAAGTATCCTGCTATAGCAATGGCAATAGATATGGTTGAAAAAGACATAAAGATAACAATAATCTGGTATTTAATGGCCTCCATAGGACTCATGCCTGCCAAGATTAAGCCCGTCATCATCCCAGGCAAAGACACAATCCCCAATGTCTTCGCACTATCGATGGTAGGTTGCAAACTAAAGATAAGAGCTGCTCGCAAGATGGCTTTACAAGCTTGCATAGGCGTAGCCCCTAAAGCTAACTTAATCTGAATCTCTTGTTGACGACTCTTAAAGCTCGTTGTAATTTGGCGGAAACACAATCCTACTGCCACCATAGCCCCCGACATGACCATGCCACCTACAGGAATCATTTGATACGGTGTAAAGGATAAGACGTTAGCACTTAATAATACTGCTAACGTAAGGACAGCCCCAATACCGATACTAGCGCCTGCAATCCATGAGGCATGTTTGATGCCAGATCCTCGTTTACCGCCATTGATAGCGGCACTGATCAGCATCACCAACAATACACCACCAGTAAACAAAGGATGGTCGGCACCAAAAATGAAATGGAGTACATAGCCTACCACCACTAGCTGCACTACCGCTCGCAAGGCACTATGCAATATTTCTAGTTCTAACCGTATTTTCTGCTGATAAGATACGATAACAGCCATGGCGATAAGCACAGTTGCCATCAACAAGGATTCATTAGATAAGGCATTAAAGCTCCCCATGTAGCACCTCACTATCTGCAATAAGACCGTCTTTCACAGTGATGCGACGTTGCCCCATACGAACACTTTGCTCTAGATTATGAGTGACCTGTAACAAAGTTAATCCTTCCTTGTGTAGTTGCATAAGGCCTTGTTCCACCCACTCCGTATTTTCTGTATCCAAGGCAGATGTTACCTCATCTAATAGCAATACTTCTGGGGCAAACAACAAACTGCGAATCAAGCAAATCCGTTGCATTTCTCCACCGGATAACTCTGTATTCGACTTCTCTAACAACTGTAGATCCATATGAAACAAATCGAATAGGTCTTTGATTCTTGCTTCGTCAACAGCACGACCTCGCATAGTAAAAGGAAAGGCTAGATTACCTCGCACAGTTTGCCCGAATAAATAGGGTTGTTGGAAACAGTACGCCACTCGTTGGCGATACTCTGTCGGTGCATAGCTTTCAATAGGCCTACCTTGAAAGAAAATCGTACCTCCCGTAGGAGATATCAAGGAACTTGCCAATTTTAATATCGTACTCTTACCGCTCCCAGAAGGACCCACGATAGTAATACTTTCACCAGCGTCGACAGAAAAAGAAATATCCTGCAAAATCTGACGGCCATGAATCTCTAAAGAAATATGTTCAAAATGTAATATTGACATAGTGCACGCTCATTATAGAAATTATAAATCGATAACTAGTTCCACTGGACAATGATCAGATCCAAAAATATCTGCATGGATTTTCGCCTCTTGGATTTTATCAGCAATGCTGTTGGATACTAGGAAGTAGTCAATTCTCCATCCTACGTTCCGTTCACGAGCTTTGCCCATGTAAGACCACCAGCTATAAGCATCTACCGCATCAGGATATAAATAGCGGAATGTATCTGTAAATCCAGCCGCTAGTAGTTCTGTCATTTTTTCACGTTCTTCATCACTGAAACCAGCATTTTTACGATTTGTTTTAGGGTTTTTCAAGTCGATTTCTTGATGGGCAACGTTAAGGTCACCACACAGGATTACCGGCTTTTTCGCATCTAATGCTAGTAAATACTCACGGAATGCCACTTCCCATTCCATGCGGTACTCCAAGCGAGCCAATTCACGTTGGCTATTTGGTGTATAGCACGTCACTAAGTAAAACTTTTCATATTCCACCGTGATCACACGCCCTTCTTGGTCATGTTCCTCAATGCCGATGCCATTCACTACGGAAATTGGCTTTTCTTTTGTGAAAATAGCCGTACCGCTATAGCCTTTTTTTACCGCACTATTCCAATATTGTTCATGATTTGGTAAAACCATTTCAATTTGCTCTGGCTGTAATTTAGTTTCTTGTAAGCAGAACATATCCGCATCCAATGCATCGAATGCATCCATAAATCCTTTTGTCATGGCTGCACGCAAGCCATTGACATTCCAAGATATTAATTTCATTGTTAGTACCTCATATTGTCTATTAATAAAAAATATATATTGATTATATCACAAACTTTCAATATATATGTATGCACATTAAGAATCATTCTATATAAGAAATAGGGGCAATACGACATATGTCGATTTGCCCCTTAATGCATCTATTTATTGTAAATGAATTTTGTCTTTCCAATTCGCAATGTGTGCCAATTCTTCTGAAAGCACCTCTTTGCCAACACGAATTTGACGAGCTACACACTCTGGTGCTGTACCACTGTAGTTGCTACGTCCCGCTACGCACGCTTCGATAGTGATAGCATCTAGGATATCCGCTTCAAAATGATGTGAAATAGCTTTGAAATCATCTACGGATAGATCCAACAATACGCAATCTTTTTCGATACAATGTTGTACCGCTGCTCCTACGATGGCGTGAGCTTCACGGAACGGTACGCCTTTTTTCGCCAAGTAGTCCGCCATATCTGTAGCGTTGGAGAAATCATCGTCCAACACCGCTTTTGTATGGTCTCCATTGACTTTCATATGGCGTAACATATCCGCCGTAATAGAGATGGCGAAATGCAACGTATCGATGGTGTCGAAAACCCCTTCTTTATCCTCTTGCATATCCTTATTGTATGTCATTGGTAGACCTTTCATGGTTGTAAGAAGTCCCATCAAATGACCGTAGATACGACCTGTTTTACCACGCACTAATTCGCATACATCTGGATTTTTCTTCTGCGGCATAATGCTAGAACCTGTGCAATGTGCATCGTCTAGTTCGATGAACCCAAATTCTGTGCTAGACCAAAGGATTAATTCCTCGCTCAGACGGCTTAAATGCATCATCACTTTCGCCCCAAAGCTGAGGAACTCTAATACATAATCACGATCGCTAACAGCATCCATACTGTTTTCATAAATGGCATCGAAATGTAACAATTCTTTCGTGATGTTTTGATCGATAGGATAGGTGGTACCCGCCAAAGCGCCTGCCCCTAATGGCATCACATTGGCATGTTTAAAGATTAACGGCAAATTATCGAAGTCACGGCTTAACATAGAGAAGTATGCCATCAGGTGATGACTAAATAATACTGGTTGCGCCCGTTGTAAATGAGTATATCCAGGGATAATCACATCTTTGTATTTCTCTGCCACTTCTAAGAAAGCTTGTTGCAAATTCACAAGCTCCTCACCCATGTGTACCACCGCCTTGCGGATGTACATATGTAAATCCACCGCCACTTGGTCATTACGGCTACGTCCTGTATGCAGACGTCCACCCGCTTCACCAATAGCATCAGTTAAGCGTTTTTCAATGTTCATATGGATATCTTCTAATGCCACTGAGAACTCGAAGTCTCCCTCATCAATTTGCTTTTCAATCTCCTGTAAGCCTGCTACTATGGCATTCTTATCATCCTGAGAAATGATGTGTTGCTCTGCTAACATTGTCGCATGAGCAATGCTGCCTGCCACATCTTCTTTATACATGCGGGAGTCAAAGGAAATAGAGGACGTGAAGTCCTCTACTGCCTTATCCGTCCCTTTGGTAAACCGTCCGCCCCAAAGTTTCGCCATTATTTTAAACCTGCTTTCTCTTTCATTAATGCATTAATTGTTAAAGGCAATCCGAATAAATTGATGAACCCTTCTGCATCAGCTTGATTATATACATCATCTTCTTCAAATGTTACAAATTCTTGGTTGTACAAGGAATATGGAGATGTAGATCCTGCGCTGATAATATTACCTTTGTACAATTTCAACGTCACTTGACCTGTTACAGTTTGTTGTGTGCTGTCCACGAAGGCTTGCAAAGCGCTCATCAATGGAGCAAACCACATGCCATCATACACAAGTTCTCCATATTTATTCGCTACTAATTCTTTATAATGGTATGTCGCTCTATCTAAGCAAAGATATTCTAATTCTCTGTGCGCATACATGATGATGGCTCCACCAGGGTTTTCATAGACACCACGAGATTTCATACCGACTAACCGATTTTCTACAATATCTACAATACCGATACCATTAGCAGCTCCGATTTCGTTCAAAGTTTGTAAAATTGTAAGCGGGGACATAGCTTGACCATTCACCGCTACTGGCACACCTTCTTTGAAGTCAATTGTCACCATAGTTGGAGCATCTGGCGCTTCTTCTGGAGATTTGCTCACTAAATATACATCATTTTTAGGTGCATTCTTAGGATCTTCTAAGTCGCCACCTTCATGGGATAAATGCCATACGTTTTGGTCCATGGAGTAAGGATGTTTTTTTGTTGCCACTACTGGAATGTCATGTTTCGCTGCATATTCCATGCAATCTTCCCGAGATTTCAATTCCCATTCACGCCATGGAGCAATGATCTTTGTATTCGGTGAAAGTGCTTTGATTGTCAATTCAAAACGCACTTGGTCATTCCCTTTACCTGTAGCACCGTGAGCGATAGCATCTGCCCCTTCTTGTGCTGCTATTTCTACTAATTTTTTAGCAATTAATGGTCTTGCAAAGGAAGTACCTAATAAGTATTTACCTTCATATACTGCCCCTGCTTTTACAACTGGCCAAATATAATCGGATACAAACTCTTCTTGTGCATCAATGATATACGCTTTTGTAGCACCAGATTTGATAGCTTTTTTCTCTACGGCATCATAATCTTCTGGTTGACCTAAGTTCACGCATACAGCGATGACTTCTGCACCATAGTTTTCTTTTAACCAAGGAATAATAACAGATGTGTCCAAACCGCCGGAGTAAGCTAATACTACTTTGTTAATGTCGCTCATAATTAACCTCTTTCTTTGTGTAAATGACTGCTGTGCAGTACCTGTTTCTATCTTATGAACGTATTATACAACTACATGTATAATAATGCAAGTATTTTTTATAAAAATTCTTTTATATACATTTTTATTCTATCTTATACCAGTTTATAGGCAATATCTATAACCTGTAACCACATCACTCTTCTATGACTACATCATACTTTCCACTAATATACATTACCAAACGAACGCACTCTGCTCAAGTCTAATCGGGTCATTCAATATTCCTACACAATGTTAATAGCCAACAAATCTTTCTACTGTTATAATCCATTCCTCCTATTGTTGATACACCTTAGATATGATATGATGAAGCCATGAAAACACTTTTAAAACTCATCCTTGTGCTCGCTTTGGCAGCTGGTGGTTTATATTGGTTCGCTGGGTATACTCCAGGAGGCAGTTCCACCCCTACGCAACATGTAGCACAAACCACAAAAGAACAAACTATCGAACAAGGAGAAGATCAACTTTCCAGAATCGACCGCATTAAACGTCTCTTTCATTTCAAAGAAGCTGTAGAGGAGGCCATGGATAAACGGGTGCCACTAGAGCATCGCGTTCGCAGCGAAGACATTAGCCCTATTGTGAAACAAGCATTAGTGGCTACGGAAGATAAACGTTTTTATGATCATGGAGCGGTGGATTTCTTTAGTATTGGTCGTGCCTTGTATACCAATACCATAGCTGGACAAACGGTAGAAGGTGGTAGTACCATTACCCAACAATTGGTGAAAAATTTATTCTTATCCTCCAAGCGCATCATGTCTCGTAAGGTGGAAGAAGTATTTCTTGCTTATTTGATGGAGCATTATTACAGTAAAGATGAAATCATCACCATGTACCTAAACACCATTTATTATGGTACCGATTACTATGGTATTAAATCTGCCTCTGAAGGATACTTCAACGCAGAGCCGAAGGATCTTAACTTAAGTCAAGCTGCTGTGCTCGCAGGCATTCCACAAGCTCCGTCTTACTTTAACCCAGTGAGCAATATGGATGCGACGAAACAACGGCAACGGACCGTATTAACCTTAATGGCACAACAAGGGATTATCTCCTATGCCGACATCGACAAAGCCTATTATAAACGGCTAGATGCTCCGAAGAAACAACAGAACCACTAAGTAAAAAAGAGGAAAGTTGATACATTTCGTTCAACCTTCCTCTTTTATATTTATAACTTTTATATAGCTGTATCTATAAATATATCATCCATATTAGATACCACACTGTATGAATCCCTAACCGCCCTAGCGTGATTCTATTACCCTGAGATTATCTTCCCAAATTCCCTACTGGCACATAAATACTACCACTAGACATAGGTGCGATAGTACCTTGATCATAAATTAATACGATATCATGATTTTCACGGGCAAAGAAACTATTTGGCTTACCTGCTGTGGCATCCGCATAGATAGCTTTCTTACCTTCTTTCGGCAATTGTTGTAATCCTGCTGTAATCGTTTCTTGTGGTAGTCCACCAAAGTCACTTAAGGACAAGCTGCGACCTGTGGTCGTATTAAAAGTAAATCCTTTTTCTACATTTACACCATTAGAAGCATTATCTTCAATAGTATAAGATGTAATTGTAACAGAAAAAATACCATTACCATCTGCTTTGACATCATAACTCATATAAAGATTTTGCCCTTCACCATCCAAATTTTTTTCATTAGCTTTATGTACTTGCTTGCGAAGTTTCTCCACATAGTCTGTAATCGTTTTATTTATAGCCTTTGTTACATAAGGACTCACAGATTGCACAGTAGGGTACGCAATATTTAGATGATTCTCTTTAACCGTCTCCGGCTTTACTGTTACTTGTAAGCGATCTGTAAATGCTTTTACTGCTGGTGCCACAATCTGCTTATGGTCTTGCCTTGCCTTCATCATTTCGCCTCGAATCAGTCGATTCGCTTCTGGTGATGCTGTATTAGAAATCTTTTCACCCACTGCTACAGGTATTTCTTTCATTACCGTTATATCTGCCGCTTGAAATGACATTGGTATACAAAGAGCCGCGAACATAGCTCCCCACACTCTTTTTTTCATCCCTATACCTCCTTATTACATAAATTATTGTTACCATAATATATACACTACATATATGAACCCAATATGAATAATTATAGTATACTCCCTCTAATAGACTTATGTATACACAATTCACTACATTTTTTATTGAAAGTCCTTGAGAATACTGTTACAATGAATAAGATAGTAGTGTATTTTAAGGAGGTATAACTATGAAGCATGATTTTATGAGTCATGATATTAGCTTACCGGAATTAACAGTCAGAGGCATGCTACTTGGTGCGATTATTACATTAATCTTCACTGCATCTAACGTATACCTAGGTCTGAAAGTAGGTTTGACATTCTCGTCCTCCATTCCGGCTGCTGTAATATCTATGGCTATTCTACGCTTCTTCAAGGATTCTAATGTTCTTGAAAACAACATGGTACAAACGCAAGCATCTGCTGCGGGTACCTTATCTGCAGTCATCTTCGTATTGCCTGGCCTATTGATGATTGGCTATTGGCAGAACTTTGACTTATTGGAAACATTGTTATTATCTGCCTGCGGTGGCTGTCTTGGGGTATTATTTACCATTCCATTACGCCGCGCTATGGTTATGAACAGTGACTTACCGTATCCAGAAGGTCGTGCTGCTGCAGAAATTTTAAAAGTAGGTTCTAGTGTTCCTGGTGAAACAGTGAAACAATCTGGGGGTATGAAAGAAATCGTATCCGGCGGTGTATTAGCTGGTGTCATCAGCTTTGTAACACAAGGTTTACGCGTATTAGGCGAATCTAAATCTTTCTGGTTCCCTGTAGGCGCTGGTGCTACACAAATTCCATTCGGTTTCTCCTCTGCTCTATTGGGCGCTGGTTTCCTAATCGGTATTGCTAGTGGTATCGCTATCTTAATCGGTATGATTATTGCTTGGGGAGGTTTCGTACCATATTTAACAAACCATCTACCAAATCCAGATAATTTAGAAGCTATCAAATTCTCTAACACTGTATGGAAAACTAAAGTTCGTTTCATCGGTGCTGGTACAATCGGCGTAGCTGCCATCTGGACATTATTGACATTGATCAAACCAATTATTGAAGGTATTAAATTATCTATCAAATCCATGACGGCTACCGCTGAATATCGCAACACACACCGTATGGATACAGATATGAAACCATCTACTATCGCTATTGTATTTGCCTTAATTATTATCGGTTTAATCATTTGCTTCTACTCTTTTGTATCTGCTCTTCCAATGTCTGCAAGCCTTGCTTGGACACTTGTCATTGCAGGTATCATAGTAGCATTGTTAATCGGTTTCTTCGTAGCTGCAGCTTGCGGTTACATGGCTGGTTTGATTGGTACTTCTGCAAGTCCAATCTCTGGTATCGGTATCATCGGTATCATCGTATCTTCTCTAGTAGTATTCGCTATCGGTTCTGCCAATGACTTATTATCTACTCCAGAAGGCGTAAAATTCTCTACTGCCTTGGCGATTTTCATGACATCTGTAGTTATCTCCATTGCAGCCATTTCCAACGATAACTTACAAGACTTAAAAACTGGTCAATTAGTAGGTGCTACACCTTGGAAACAACAGGTAGCTCTTTTAATCGGTTCCTTAGCTGGTGCCGTAGCCATTGCTCCAGTACTTGACTTGTTATACCATGCGTACGGTTTCACAGGTGCTATGCCTCGTGAAGGAATGGATCCTGCCCAAGCATTATCCGCTCCACAAGCTACATTGATGCGTCAAATCGCAGAAGGTATCTTCAATGCTAACATGGATTGGACTTACATCTTCTACGGCATCGTAGTAGGTATCGTAGCTATCGTTGTAAACTTAATTTTAAAATCTACAACAAAATCCTTAACATTACCACCACTTGCAATTGGCATGGGTATCTACTTACCTCCAACTTTGGAAATGCCTCTTGTAATGGGTGCCATCATCGGTTACTTCGTAAATCGTTACATCACAAAACGTGCGAAAGAACGTGCAGGTGCTTATGCAGATGCAGACGTAGAACAATCTAACCGTCGCGGCGTATTGTTCGCTTCTGGTTTGATCGTTGGTGAAAGTATCATCGGCGTAATCATTGCTGGTATCATCGCCTTCTCCGTAAGTACAGGTGGTAGCGAAGCTCCACTTCAATTAGCTTTCACTGAAGCAAAATCCTATGGTGATACAGCTGAATGGTTAGGCTTTGCTGCATACATCTTCGTTGCCCTTTGCTTGATTCGCATTGTTATTGCTTCTAAATTTAACAAAGCAGAAGCTGAAGCAATCGAAAATATGAATAAATAACACACTACACATATCACAAAATAGGCTGTAACCATTTGGTTGCAGCCTCTTTTATTTCGCTAAAGAAATACGCAAATAACAAAGGACTGAAGTAAATTTTAATGCATCATTTTACTTCAGTCCTTATTTACGTATATCATGGTAGCCTATAAATGCCACCATCATGTATTCTTTCTAGCATACACAATGCTATCATTATGCATTGTTTCTACCATATTTATATAGCCACACCAGTCCATAGATACATCCGATGACAGTAGCAATCATACCACCAATGGATACATCCCAAAGAAATGCCAATATCACACCAATAGTAGTAGCTATAGTAGATACTATAGCACTAATGAATAACATAGCTTTCACAGACCTCACTAGCATAAATGCCGTCGCTGGTGGACCAATCATACAACCCGTTACCAAGATAGCTCCTACCGTTTGAAAGGATGCTACCGTCGTCAAGGACGTCAATGTCATAAGCCCATAGGACACTGCCATAGGCATCGCTTGGTACACCTTAGCACATACAGGATCAAAGGTGGTAAGGATTAGTTCTTTCTTAAAGAGTGCAATACAAACTGCATTGATGAGACACACCAAAATAGCAATCCATAGCAACATAGGTCCTAGGTCATAGGTATCTACGGTAAAGCGTTGGAAAGTAGCAAATGCTAAATCACCTAAAATTGCTGTGTCCACATCGAGATGTATGTGTTTCCCAAATAATGTGACTAACACAATGGCTAAGGCAAATAAGAAGGGGAACACGATACCGATGGCTGCATCTGGTCGAATATAGCGACGCCGTTGCATCCATTCTACGGCATATACTGTACCAACACCCATAGCAGTGGCGCCAATGATGAGCCAAGGAGAGTTCAAATCTTTTGTCACCAAAAAGGCTAATACAATGCCCAAAAAAACAGTATGCGTAATAGCATCCACCATCATAGATAAACGGCGTAACACCAAGAATGTACCTATGAGGCTACAGCTGATACCTGTGACCGTAGCGATACCCCAAATTTCTAATATATGACTCATCCAAAACACCTCCTTATGAGGCGTTTACCTGTAGCCAAGGTTAAACTTAACAAGATCATAGCTGTCATCACAATGATGATAATAGGGCCAGTAGGAAGATTACCCCACAGGGCGCTCACAAATGTACCCAAAAAGGCTACTATACTACCACTGATAGCAGCGATAATTACCAAGGTCCGTAAGGAGTGTGTCCATTGACGGCCAATCATAGCTGGACCAATCAGCAAGGAGCTAATTAATATAACTCCTACTGTCCGAATGCCGATGACAATGGTCATCACCAGTGCAGCACGGTAAAAAAAGCGCACCTTTGACACAGGAATACCCATTAACTGTGCCTCAATGGGGTCAAATACGGTAAGACTCAATTCTTTCCAAAGTACAATAACCCCACCTACAATACAGGTGCCACAGATAGCCATCACCCAAATATCACTTTGCATCATAGTCACTGCTTGACCAAAGATAAACGTATTCAGACCTGCTTGCCCCGCATTTTCCATGGACTGTACACGAGTCAATAAAACCGTACCAAATCCAAAGAATGCAGCTAATATCGTAGCCAATGCTGCATCAAAGCGAACACCTTTTTTCGATGTTGTATGCATAATCCATTCTGATAAACAGGCCGTGCAAATCGCACCAAGCAATAATACTGTGGTATCTTTCACACCTGTTAGCAGAAAGCCTGCCACCACCCCCGGTAGTGTGGAATGGGCTACCCCATCACCTAGTAAGCTTTCTTGACGCAACACCGCAAAGGTCCCTATGACGCCACATACTAAGCCTAACATCACCGTTCCCAATGCTACGATTTGAAATGTATATTGTTGTAATAGTTCCATGGTGCCTCCTAGTATGAATATGTCTCATCTAGGATATGGGAACCTACTATATCTCGAACTGGTCCCATGCCCACCAATCTACGATTTACGCAGAGAACTTGATCAAAATAAGCTTCTAAAGTCTGTAAATTATGATGCACAATGAGCAAGGTTTTGCCTGCTGCTTGCATTTCTTTCATAATCTTTACTAACACGGATTCTGTTGTCTTATCAATGCCTTTAAAGGGCTCATCTAGCAAGTACACCTCTTGGTTTTCCACCAAGGCACGGGCTAGGAATACACGCTGTTGCTGTCCTCCTGACAATTGTGAGATAGATCGCTGTGCATAGTCTAACATGCCTACCGTTTCCAAGGCCTTCGTAGCCTCGTCTCGTTCACGTTTCCCTGGTCGTTTAAACCAACCTAGTCTGCGGTAGGTGCCCATCAATACCACCTCAAAGACTGTAATGGGATAATCCCAATCTACTGCTGAAGTTTGTGG
Organism: uncultured Veillonella sp.; assembly: GCA_963522415.1. GTDB lineage: Bacteria > Bacillota > Negativicutes > Veillonellales > Veillonellaceae > F0422. Next base: position 14,141 of record CAUQZV010000001.1, read on the forward strand.
TACGTAAGCAATATGGTTATAAATACTATTTGTTTTCGCGCCTCCATAAGCAGAAACTGTTTTAGTATCTAATGTTAACTCAATCGTTCCTTCTACTAATGGCACAAGCCCTAACATGGCTTTCACCAAGGTTGATTTGCCAGCACCATTAGGACCAACTATGGCCGTCATCGTTCCTTGTTCAATCTGAAAGGATACATCTTTCAGCACTACCGTATCATCATAGGCGACTGAAAGATGATCTACTTTCAAAATACACTTGCTGTCACTCATCATTTAAGAGCGCCTACAATAGTATCAATATTGGCTTTGACCATGCCAATGTAAGTGCCGCCTTCTGTGTTAGGAGAACCTAAGGAATCGGAGTACAATTCGCCGCCGATAGCCACGTTCCAACCTTTAGCCTTAACTGCTTCTTGTACGGCTTCGATTGTTTTATGAGGAACAGAAGATTCTACGAAGATCGCTTTGATTTTATGATCCACAATAAATTGTACTAAGTCGTTCATATCTTTTGTACCCGCTTCTGTAGCTGTGCTCACGCCTTGTAGACCTTTTACTTCAAAGCCATAAGCACGAGCAAAGTAATGGAATGCATCATGAGCAGTGACTAATACACGAGATTGTTCAGGAATTTCTTTCGTTCTATCTTTAATATATTGATCGGCTGCATCTAATTCTTTCATGTATGCTTCGTAATTAGCAACATAATCTTTTTCATGTTTAGGATCTTTTGCTACTAATGTGTCTTTTACTACTTTGGCTGCTAATTTCCAGTTTTGTACATCGAACCAAATATGAGGGTCTTTTGCATCTGGGCCTTCTTCTTCAAAGGCTAACAACGTAGATGGATCCATATCTTTAGACACTTCCACTACTGTTTTGTTGGATTTTTTTAATTCTTGGAATACTTGGCCCATTTTACCTTCTAAATGGATACCATTCAAGAAGATTACATCGCCTTTTTGTAAAGTAGATACATCACCTGCACTAGCTTGATACAAATGTGGGTCTACTCCAGCACCCATCAACCCTTGTACTGTTACATGGTCACCACCAATTTTTTGTACTAAATCTGTAATCATTGTTGTAGTAGTTACCACTTGTAATGGCTTACCATCTTGTACCGTATCCGCTTGTTTTCCACAGCCTGCAATAGCCATAATACAAACGGCAAACACAATGAACAACCGCCATAATTTAAATTCTTTCATGGTCTTTCCTCCCTTACTAAACATGTGGGATGTCCCGTACTATCCCTAAATTAAAAATTACATGAGTCTTACTTATGTATACTATATCACAACTGATAGTATTTCTCAATATAAATTTTTAATTATGTCTTTCAAAGAATGAAGGAATTAGCTATTACCTTTATTATCATTCATTTTTACGATAATGAGTTTTATCTGTAATTTAATCGCGATATACTGCCTTCAACTTTTTCTAACTTATCTAAATACCTATAATATGAGTGACAAGATTCTATAAGTCTGATATACTATAGGTATAAACGTTGATTAAGTCCATCGGGACAAAGAACCCCCACAGTTGCCGCTGTGGGGGTTCTGCTTTTTCACTTACAATATCGTAAACACCGTCACTTCTCTAGCACAGTTCAACCGCACTGGGAACCAATGTCCCGACCCTCGGCTTACATAGGCAAATAATCCTTGTTCTTCGTAGAGTCCTTTCCAATACGGCTTATACACCGGCACTAGGTTCACACCCCATAGATTAATCTGTCCACCATGGGTATGTCCAGATAAGGTTAATGGGATATGTCTACGGAATGCTTCAGGGATAAAGTTGGGATGATGCGCTAACAAGATAGGATAAGCATTGTTGGGCATACCTTTCATGGCTTTGTCCAACAAGCGTACGTTTTCCTCTTGCACATCGTCTTTAAAGTGGTAATCCATGCCCACTAAATACACAGGGCGAGGCCCACCTAATATCTGTTGATGGCTATTGCGATACATATGCATCTTCGTTTGACTCAATCGCTTCCACACTCGTTCTACATCGACACGGTACTCGTGATTTCCTAAAATGTAATCAATGCCATCAGGAAAATCTTGTACACGGCTATCTAAATAGTCAGCCACTTCATCAAGATACCCTAAATCATCGATTAAATCTCCAGTGATAACCAGTCGATTCGGGTGTTCACTAGCAACGGCATTCACCATTTCTTTCAACTTATCCATACCGATGAAAGGACCTATATGAACATCGCTAAGTTGTCCAATTTTATATCCTTTCAGCACCTCTGGTCTATCTTTCAAAGCCAATTGTATCTTGCGTAGTTGCAGTTCATCATTCCCTTGAAAGGCCGCTACTGATCCTGTAACACCTACTACAGCAGGCACCACCACTGCCGTGCGTTTAAAGAAATTCCGCCGTGATTCGTCGATAGGACTATCCCCGCTGTCAGAGCGAGCCCCTAAACGCATAAGTCCATAGAATACACCGAAGATCGTCAATACTGCAAAGGTGCCGAACAGTGCTACAACCAATCCATTCAGTTCGATTAGGACCGGGCGCACTAGATCCAGCACCATGCCACCATGGATGCTGTACATAAGGCGTTGTAGGACAATCGTTCCTACTGCAAGGGCTAACCCCAGTACACCGCCATAGATTAGGTCCTTTCGTTTCGAACCATTTCTAAATAAGGTTACCCAGTATCCTGTCATAGTTCCAAAAAGAGCCATTCCAAGTACTAAGATTCCCATCAATATATATATTCTCATCTATATCACTCCTCGGTATAGATTAACAAAGATCAATGAACTTGCCATGAGGCCCTGCCCAAGGTAAGACGTGAAAGGCCTCTTTACGACAGAGAATCCAATCCTCCTTCAGAGGAATAATCTGACCTTCTGCTACAGCTTGTTGCACCGCTTCATCACCTTCCAGCACAATCGTATTCGACGAATCTATTGCCACTTCTGTCGCTTCCCCTCGGTAGCCTTTCATCGTCCATTTGCGATGGCTAAAAATATGGGTTACTTCCTTTACCATAGGCCGATCCATAGTGACGGTAACCCCAATGGATTGTAACCCCTCAATTAATTCTACTTTGCGACTCTCTGCTGTGCCACCTTCTACACTGGGAAACTCCCACATATTTTGCAGCAATCCTTCTTTGGGTCTTCGATGCAATAGATAGTACCCATCTACTGTAGAAATAATCCCTGCGTATAATTGGACAGATTGTACCTTTGTTTTCTTAATACGTATAGGCAGCACTTGTTCCGTACCTTCTGCTTTTGCCTTACAATCCTGTACTAATGGGCAAGATTCACAGCGTGGTATTTTGGGAATACAAATGGATGCACCAAAGTCCATAAGGGCTTCGTTGAAGTCGCCTGGTCTATCGTAGGGCATAGTCTCTTCTACCAAGGTAGTAATCGCTTTTTTCCCTACCGTGCCGAGAATATCTTCATGGATATTGTACAGACGAGCATAGACCCGAAGTACATTCCCATCTACAGCAGGTTCACGAAGGTTATACGCAATGGAGAGCACTGCCCCTGCTGTATAAGAACCTACGCCTTTTAAAGATTCCATTTCTTTCCGTGATCTCGGCACTTGTCCCCCATAGGTTTCTACCACTTCTTTTACACCTTGATGCAAATTACGAGCCCTAGAATAATACCCCAAACCTTGCCATGCCCGAACCACTGTATCTTCTTCGGCACTAGCTAAACTTTCAAGTGTTGGAAATTGTATTACCCAGTTTTCAAAATAAGGACGCATGGCCTCAATCCGGGTTTGTTGAGACATCACTTCCGATACCCAAATCCGATAAGGGTCTTTACTTTCACGCCAAGGCAAGTCACGCTTATGCACATCATACCAATCTAATAAATGCTGTATCCATGCCACTTGGCTTTGCTGTTCTACTTGTTTCACTTCATTCCCTCATATATCCAAGCCGTCACACGGCCTACATCGTCGCTTTCTAGCACCTCTTCTACAGTTACAAATCGCATGGATTCTATCGTACTATTATCTTCTTTGAAAGTAATGATACCTTTCAATTTCTCGCCACGCCAAATCCGTGGAATCCACTCTTCATCACCAGCCCACATATGGTTAAAGGGAGTGTTCTCCAACCTGAACCAATGTGGCTCCATCTCTTCTGATTCCAAAGGAATACCTTGAAATTGTTCTACCATATATACATAACTAATATGGCTCAACTCCGGTGAGTAAGGGAACTGAAAGTCCAACAGCGCCACTGCTTGTAGGTCCTCTTCTTTCACCAGTAAGGATACTTCTTCGAAGACTTCTCGCACGGCGCAAGCACGGAAACTTTCACCATCCTCAATTTTACCGCCAAATCCATTATAATAGCCGGCTCCAAAGCCGCGTTTTTTACGTCCTAATAAAAATAAATTATCCCCTTTGGGAAAACATAATGTTGTAGGTCTCATAGTTCCTCCTATTCTTTTTTTATTATATCATGTTTCACACTTTCATAAACCTCGCCCCCTATGATACTATAGTAATAGTGAGGTGAACTATGAAAGAACCATTAATTTTTGATATTGCTCTGGGGCAAACAAAGCCCAACAGCATGCACAATCGCGACGGGCACTGCCCATTTTGCGAACCCTCGCAATTAACCGATATACTGGATACATCTGGGTCCATCATTTGGCTCATGAATAAATACCCTGTATTAGAACACACATGGCCTACAGTTATCATCGAAACGCCACCCCATGTGCATACGGAATATTCTAAATTGCCCCTTTTAGATGCAGTCCACATTTTAGAGTTTGAGCGAATGAAATGGAAAGAGGTAAAGTCCGATCCTCGTTTTACCTCCGTCTTATTCTTTAAAAATTACGGCCCCATGTCTGGAGGCTCTATTTATCACCCACATAGCCAAATCATTGGCCTAGAGGACTATGATTACCGTGAAGATATTCACAAAGAACATTTTGAAGGATGGATCATCTATGAAGAGGATGGTCTTCGCATAACCTTATCCAATCGTCCTATCCATGGATTCTTTGAATTTAATATGCGGTTTGATCCACAATTAGATACATCCATATTAGCCAAGTATTTACAACGTACTTTACGCTATGTATTAGAAGGCTTTTCTAAATATGCAAACTCTTATAATCTATTTTTCTACGATATAAATGACGGTTATCACTATCTAAAAATTGTACCACGCTATATAACATCACCGCTTTTCATCGGTTATGGAATTTCACAAGTGTGTCACGAAACACGCGCCTTAGAAGTCATCCGTCATATACAACCATATTTACACAATTCTTTGGAGGTTTAATGAAAGTTTTTGCCATTGGCGATTTACACCTATCTGGGCAACCACCAACAAAACCTATGACCATATTTGGTCCACACTGGGATAACCACTGGGAACGTATCCAAGCACACTGGCGAGAACATATAGATCCTGATGACCTAGTCTTTCTAGTAGGTGATATGTCTTGGGCTATGCGCCTTAGTGATGCAAAGGTAGATTTAGATACCATTGCGGCCCTGCCTGGGAAAAAGTTTATGATTCGTGGCAATCACGATTATTGGTGGACAAGCCTGCAAAAAATGAATACTCTTATGGAAGGACGTATCACCTTCTTGCAAGGTAGAGGTCTATACCAAAATGGCATCGCTTTCGGTGGCACGAAAGGTTATATCTATCCGCAAGACCCTTTCTTTAAAGAAGCAGATGACCGTCACATCTATGAACGGGAATTAATGCGTACCAAAGCGGCTTTAGATGCTATGGAAACTGCTATTACTGAAAGTGGTGATGACCCCTCTCAGGTAACACGCATACTTTTACTGCACTATCCGCCAACCTTAGAAAATCATGCCAATGGATTTACGGACCTATTAGAACAGTACCATGTAGATCACTGCGTATTCGGTCATTTACACGACAAAGCATCATTCCAAAAAGTCCCCTCCCATTGGGGGCACACACAATTACACTTAGTCTCAGCGGACGCCGCTAATTTTATGATGAAGGAGATACCATGAGCCGTATCCACAAAGAACACTTACAAGCAGGGTACATCTTTGGTGACCCTCATAACGAAGAATACCTATACCTACCAGCCGGCGAAGTTGGCTCCAGCGACCCTCGATGCATCTTTGAACAAGGTCCTACAAAAGATGATCTAACCCTAGACGAAGCGTGCCGTATCATTGACCGATACACATTAAAACCATGTAAACACCCAAGCCTAGGGAAACGGTCGTTTTAACCCTAAGGAACGCAGTTGCGTGTAAGAACATCAGTGGCGTTCCTTTGTTTATCTAACTAAGAAAATGCTAGAAGAGCACGCCATATTCCGGAGCAAACCTAACGTAGTATCAGTTTGTGGAGGAATATGTCGTGCTCTTCCCTTTGCTAAGCAAAAGAAACGCCACTGGTTTCATAACGAAGCCAGTGACGTCTTAAAAAGGGGGGTATTTTTATATTTTATAGTAAGGGTGTTTTATTTGTGTATTATTTGTGTTTAAAGTAAGGGTATTATAAGGAGAATTTTACTAGAATTAATATTTGCTAGTTTTTGCTTTTACATTGATAATTTCACCAGTCAATGCATCTACTTTAACTTCAGCTTCTTTACCACTGCCGTCAATCATATCTAATTCGTATACTAGACGACCATGATCTTTTTTCACAGACCAGTCCATAGCTTCATAGGTACCGCCTACTTTTTCTTGCGCTTTAGTTTCTGCCACTTCTGGCATAATGATCTCATTCACATCAAATGCTTTAGTAGTACCGTGGGCACCTTTCATAGCTTGACCATACATCATAGAACCTTGTTTTGTTGCATGTTTACCAGCCTTATCCTCTTTCAACGGTTTTACTTCTGTATTTAAAATATCTCCATTTCCACGGATATACATTTCAATTTTTAAACCATCCACGATACCGTCCACTTCATACGTTGGGTTATGTTTTCCATCATAAGAAATACCTACAATTTGTGCATCTGGATATAAAGATTTAAACTTTGTGACTACACCTTTATAATCTACATCGCTTAAAGGTAATACACTTGGTACTACACTACCCACGCCATTCCATGAACTTACTTTTGCCATTTGATCGCTTGGCACCATTTTTGCATCAGCTACACCACTTGCCATCATAAGTCCTGCACCTAGAGCCATCACAGCAGCTCCTAAACGAAATATTTTTTTCATAACTTCCTCCTTTACGTGCTATACGCATCGTACTTTGTTTTCTATTAAGGAAAATTCGTTATTTCTAACTTGCTTATATCTTACCTTTTGTCTATGAATGTAGCATGAAAAAAACATGAGCCAAGCATGAATTTACCATGAATATTACATGAAATTTTAAAGTTCCATGTATATACCCTCATTACTCCATTTATAAAGCAATACACGGTAGAGGTTATCACAATATATAGTGCTTTTATAAATACCAAAGAGACAACACCGAAGCGTTGTCTCTTTTGTATTTGTGTATGCTAGATAGTAATTAGTGTTTAACTAATGTTAAGATACCTTCCAATTGAGGGAAGAATTCTTGACCGAAGTAAGCAAAAATACCAGAAATAACTAAGTATAACAAGAAGTATTTAGATACATGAACCATAATGGAGCTTGCATCGATAGAGTGACGCAATTCGTCTGCTTTTTTAGCATCGATTTTATTTTCTTCGATGAATGTATTCAAAGCAGGACCAACGGCACCAATCGCAATGGCAATACTTTGTGGGGAGAACATTTTACCAACCCCAGCAGAACCAGAGTTAGTTGCTGCCAACCACAATGCTAATGTATCATGACCAGGAGTCAATTGATGAGCCGCTGCTGTTTGCAATGGTCCAAATAATACGTTCGCATTTGTACCAGAACCAGTCAAGAACGCACCCAATGCACCAATTACAGGCGCAAATGCAGGGTACATAGAACCAGTTGCAGCTACCAATGCATTAGCGATCATACCAGTCATACCAGAGTATGTCATCAATTTAGCAGTCACAACTACGGAAATAATTGTTACATACGTTAATTTCAATGTTTTGAAAGTGTTAGTTAATACTTGTTTTTGAGTTCCAAGACCTGCTTTTTGAATAAAACCACCAATTAAAGCAGAAATGAAAATCATAATACCAGGAGTTGCAATCCAAACAAATGTGTAAGGTTTTGCATTTACACCAGCATGGATAGGTACAGATGTTTTGAATACCATCAATGCATTATATACAGCTGGCACTAATTTAGATGTACCGATCAACAAGATAAAGATCAAGATGAATGGAGATGCTGCAATTAAGCCTTCTTTAGCAGATACTGTACGTGCTGCACCACCTTCAACTTTGTACTCAGGATCGTTAACAGGCATTAGTTTTGCGATAGCAATGATAACACCCATGATTACGATGGAGGAGCCCATAACAGCAAGTTCTGGACCACCTGCATACATGTTAATTAATAGTTCAGGAATTGCCAATGCCAAACCAGCTAATAAAGTTTGTACGAATACACCTTTAATTGCTTTCACACCACCAGCAATGATGCCTACGATGAAGAATGGAGTAATTACGTTCAAGAAGAATAATTGCACTGCAATGAATGTACCCAATTCAGCTGGTTGTAGACCAGTCAAAGATGCCAATGTTGTTGTTGGAATCGCAATCGAACCGAATGTTGTAGGTACGGAGTTTGCTACCAAACAAGCCAAGATAGATTTCAATGGGTCAAAGCCTACTGCTACCATCATCGCTGCTGGAATCGCAACAGCTGTACCGAAACCTGCCATACCTTCCATGAAAGCACCGAAGCCCCACGCTAACAATACGGCTAAGATACGCATATCGCTAGTTACGGAAGACAACATAATTTTAATTGTGTCCATTGCTTTTGTATGAACTACCAATTGGTATGTGAAGATGGCTGCTGTAATAACCAAAAGAATTGGCCAAACTGCAAGAGCAACACCTTCCATAGCCCCTGTGTACATAATATATGCATTTTCTCCATAGTAGAAAACAGCTAAAATATACGTACCAATTGCTGCTGCCAAGCATGCTTTCCATGCAGGCATTTTTAATACTGCCAACGCTACGATAAGCCATAGGATTGGCAAGACTGCTAAAAATATATCCATATTAACAATCCCTTTCTATAGTGTGAATCACTGTAATTCAATTCTAGCATACCACAGTGTAATATAAACAATAAGAGAGGAAATCCACAGATTCCCTCTCTCATATGTTCTAAGATATTGACTGTTACCAGTCTCTAAGAAGTATTCCTTAGGGATACAAAACTACTAATTCTGCATCGATAAAGATTTTTAATTGTCAGCTACTGACTTCTAATTAGTAGTTGGATGCTACTGCTTTAGGTGGCTCATAGTCACCAAAGTATTTTTTAGGATCCAATTTTAACAAGTGACATACATCGAATAACTCTGCCACTGTTTTATCGATAACTGGCACACCTTCTTTACGGCAAACTTCGATAGCTTCTGCTTCTTTTTCACCATGAGTGTAGATGCGGTCAGCACCCTCAGCTTTAGGAGCTTCACGAAGTTCTTGTAAGAATGTGGAGAAGTGTTTTTTAACGTCTTCTGGGTTACCAAAGATAGCTGGATTGATAGCCATGAAACCATGACAAATGTTGGAGCGGCCACCAGTCATACATTTATTGGATGTACCACCTTGAGAGAAGATAGATGCGAAGATTTCACAAAGCATACCGTAACCATAACCTTTGTGGGAACCTAATTGTTCAGTATTACCACCTAAAGGCATGATACCGCCACCAACATGGTCAGAGATATTACCCAATACTTCACCAGCATCTTGAGATGCTTTACCATCTTTATTTAAAGCCCAACCATTAGGTAATTCTTTACCCAATTTATTGTACATTTCTAATTTACCACGAGTTACTACTGTTGTAGATGCATCGAAGAAGAAGTTGTATGGTTCAGCTGGCATTGTGAAAGCGATTGGGTTGGAACCAAGCATTGCTTTACGAGCAAATGTAGGAACCATGATTGCTTCGGAGTTAGTGCAAGAGAAACCAATTAAGCCTTCTTTTAAAGCAAGATCAGCATAGTAACCAGCGATACCATAGTGGTTAGAGTTACGAGCAGATACGATACCGATACCGGATTCTTTAGCTTTTTTAATTGCTAATTCCATAGCGAAATGACCAACTAATTGACCCATTGCGTCATGACCTTCGATAACTGCAGATACTGGAGTTTCGAATACTACTTCTGGTTTTGCTTTAATATCGATAAGACCTTTTTCAATACCTTTGTGGTAACGAACTACACGTTGCATACCATGGGATTGGATACCGTACATATCGGACATCATCAACACGTCTTTAATGATGCTAGCTTCTTCAGGGCTGAAGCCAAATCCTTCGAATGCGTCTTGACAGAATGCGTTAAGTTTTTCTTCTTGGATGTAAACAAAATTTCCCATCTTTAAAACCTCTTTCCCTAACCATAAAATAAATTGTGACATCTTGTAGTACTCCTCAACAGATTGTCACTACTCTTGATACGTAAATTATAGCACACATGTACACCACATGGAATAGAAAACCCTTTGTTATCGCCTTTTTAACCTTATCATATATGCATAGTTAAGGGCTAATTTAATTAATTTCTTTACAAATTTTCATAAAAACAGCTATTTTAAAGGGATAAATCAATCATTACTTTTAGTTATGCTTAAGTTATATTATTTGTAATACAATTATATGCATTCTCGAGTATATCGAATTCATTCAAAGGAAATCTATATTTATCGCTCCTTTTTTGACTTTTTAATGCGTAGTAATGACTAACTGTATAGTCTGTCATAACAGTTAGTTTTATTCTTCTATATCTTCTATATCTTTTTTATCTTTTTTATCTTTTTTATCTTTCTTGTCTTTTTTCTCGTCTTTCTCTTTCTTGTTCTTTTTGTCTACTTTTTTATCAGCTACCACACCAGACTCATCACTAATAGCTGCATTCATTTGTTTCGCGATCTGAAATGCCGCATCATAGGTCGGCATAGTCACGATATTAGTGCCACCAATCGCTACGGTCGATCCATCTACACGAGCGCCTCCAATAGCATTATCGTGATACAACCTAGATAATTTACCCGCTACTATATAAGCTCGCATAGGCGCCGTATAATTACCTTTTGCCGTTCCTTCATAGACAGGCTTACCATTGATAAACACGGTTTGTTGCTCTACTTTCACGTGATTTCCCGAATATACATATAAGCGTTGTAAGTTATCTAATACACGTTGTGATGTTTTAGGGTGATCATTAGGATTTAAGATTTTACCAAATCCTTCACGGTATGTATCGCCATATTTATTTTTAATCACTTCCATGGCAAGAGCTGCACCACCTACGTTATAGGGGGAGTCTGCCAAAATACTAAAGCCTAATTCATCAGCATTCTTTTCTTGCGACATGGTAAACACTTGACTATCTAAGTATTTTCCAGTAAGTCCCGCCGCAATTTGCCCTAAATCTCCAGAGTTAAACGTAGCTGCCCCAATTACTGTAGATAAAATACTGCTTTTCTTAGCTCCATTCACTAAATCTTTGTGCTCTCCATGGCTCAATTCATGACCAATAACATAGGCCAGCGCATCATCATCTAGCAAATCCATAGCCCCTTTGTTAATCGACATAACACGTCCAAAGGTCATAAATGCATTGAAATCTTCATCTGGATTTACATAGACTACATAACTACGCTTTACATGTGGTGATTTTGAAAGTTCATCTACAATGCGTTTCGCTCGCATTTGATAGGCATAATTATCATACACACCAGTGCGATCTTTTGTTTTTTCTAGCATCTCTTGTTGACCTTGTTCAGTATTATCTATGTCACTCAAATGTTGATGCACAGAAATTCCTCCTAGCACACTTTTACCGAGAGCTTCCCAAATTCCACTGGCACTCACCTCAGCTGTTCCTACTGATACAATCCCCATAGTCAATGCACCTACACAAAGCATGTGTTTCCACGTTTTTGTCATAGTCTCTCTCCTCTTATTACATACCAGGATCATCCTCACGATAGGCTAAATCCCTAAATCGTGTATATGCCCCTTCAAACCATAGCTTTACAATTCCTAATTCCCCATTACGGTGCTTACGGATAATAACTTGCGTTTCTACACCATCACTAGTATCTTCTGTATCTTGATAGTTCTCACGATTCAAGAAAGCTACAATATCCGCATCTTGTTCTAGAGATCCAGATTCACGCAAATCGCTTAACATCGGAGTCTTATCTGCCCGACTTTCAACACCACGACTCAACTGAGACAACGCAATCAAAGGCACATTAAATTCCCGAGCCATAATTTTCAATTGCCGTGAAATGGCCGATACTTCTTGTTGACGATTATCCGCCATTTTTTTACCGCCATTTTCCATGAGCTGAATATAGTCCACGACTACTAGCCCTAGTTCACCATGTTCTTGAATTAAACGACGCAACTTTTTCTTCATTAACTGTGGCGTTAAGCCTGACGTATCGTCAATATACAGTGGTGCTTCAGCTAAATCATTCAAAGCATTGATGGCTTTTCCCCAGTCTTCTTGACTCAACTGACCATTCCGAATACGGCCAGAGTTAATACCTGCCACAGCTGCCAACACACGAGCTACTAACTGTGTCTTCGACATCTCTAGAGAGAAAAAAGCTACATTCTTTTTTGATTTCATCGCTACATTTTGAGCAATGTTCAAAGTAAATGCCGTTTTCCCCATAGAAGGACGAGCAGCTACTAAAATTAAATCTGACTTCTGCAAACCACTGGTCAAGTTATCTAAATCCTTAAAGCCTGTAGATACACCGGTCAATATCCCTTTATGACGTTGTAGCTCATTAATACGATCAATCGTTTCATAGACAACCTCTCGCATAGCACTAAAAGAAGATTCTCCTTTTGTGGTACCACTCACATCGAGCACCATTTGTTCTGCTCGATTAACGATATCTTCTGTCTCTTCTTCTTCACGATACGCCATGGATTCCACTGCATTGGCTACATGAATTAGTTTACGCAAATGAGCTTTATCTCTAACAATTTTCGCATGATCTTCTACATTATAAGCATCTACAATATCTGTGGTAAGATTCGTAAGATACAGAATGCCACCTACAGCCTCTAGCTTTTGTGACTTTTTCAATTCTTCAGATAATAATACATAGTCTGCTCGCTGATTCTTTCCTACAATGCTTACAAGAGCTTCATAAATGACACGATGATTATCACTGTAAAAATCTTCTGCTTTCACAATAGAGCTGACTGCATCAAAGGCATCTTTATTAAGCAAAATAGCTCCTAGTACGGCTCGTTCAGCCTCTATACTGTGCGGTGGTATCCGTCCTGACATACATATTCTCCCTATTCACAACTACATATCTTTACACAAAAAAGAGGGGCCTAGCCCCTCTTTCTATTAACCTGCTACTACTTCCACAGTAATCTTAGCTGTAATTTCTGGATGCACCCGAATTAACACTTCATGAGTACCCAATGTTTTGATTGGCTCTTTTAAGTCAATTTTCTTTTTATCCACATCAACTTTTACTTGTGCTTGCAATGCATCAGAAATATCTTTACCTGTTACGGAACCAAATACACGTCCACCATCACCCATTTTTACAGGGATCGTAACGGATACTTTTGATAATTGGCTAGCTAATACAGTAGCTTCATCAGAATCCACTTGTTTTTTATGAGCTTGAGCACCCAATTTTTGTTTTGCATTATTTAAATTTTGTGGAGTACCTTCAAGAGCTACGCCTTTTTTAATCAATACATTGCGACCATAGGCTTCAGAAACTTCTATAATTTCTCCACGTTTACCAACTTTTTTAACATCTTCTAATAAAATTACTTTCATGATAATTCCTCCTTAGATTCTCTTTGTAATTCTGTCATATGAGATACGGCTACTTCAGTCACCCATTGGCGTGCCTCTTTCATAGACATATTGTAAATTTGAGCCCCCGCCACAGTGCGATGACCTCCGCCACCGACAGCTTCCATAATTAATTGTACATTCAATTTACCTTGCGACCTAGCGCTGACCCCAATACCACCATCTGGCAGTACATAGAATACAAAGCTAGCCTCTATTCCCTCTAGGGTGATCAATTTATCGCCTGTTTGAGCCGCAATAACAGTGGCATTCTTCGCATCTTGCGGTGCCTCTGTAAAAGCCATATTTGAAATTTCCTCTGCAGATGCTAGCATAGAGGAGCGTATACGCATTCCCTCAAAACTATCCATGAATAAATGGCGCACTAAGGATACATCCGCCCCTGATCGACGTAAGAACGATGCCGCCTCAAAGGTACGTGCCCCGGTTTGAACCACAAAGTTTTTCGTATCTACTACTATACCTGCATATAGACCACTGGCCTCAATATGTTTAATCGCAACATGCTCAGGGAAATATTGAATTAACTCTGTTACAAGCTCACTCGTCGACGATGTAGAAGGCTCTAAATACGTTAATAATGGCGATTCAATGAAATCTGAGCCCCGTCTATGATGGTCGATGACAACACGTCGATTTGCTTTTTTCAGAGCTGATGGAGCTGCCACCATTTCAGACCGATGCACATCGGTCACAATCACGACCGTATTATCCGTTACAAATTGTGTTGCTTCTTCTTCATCGATAATAAGTCCTTGAAAATCCGGGTGATCCACTAAGACTTCTACTAGTTTACGGACTGCCGTAGGATGCGAGCTCAATGCAATGTGAACCGGCTTCTTAAGAGCTCTAGCCATGGCCGCTACCCCTACAGAGGCACCAATGCTATCATAATCTTCTCGATCATGGCCCATGACAAGAACACGATCAGAGTCTAGCATAATTTCATGCAATGCGTGGGATACGACTCTCGCACGAACACGGGTGTTCTTTTCATTTCCTGATGTTTTACCTCCGAAGAATTTTACTTCTTCACCATGGTATACACAAACTTGGTCTCCACCACGTCCTAATGCGATTTCTAGAGCCGCTTTCGCCTTTTCTCCTTGCACTTTCACCGTATCTTCTGTTAAAGCAATCCCCATACTAATGGTTGGAGGAATATGTTTCGATGTCGTTAAGGCCCGAATTTTATCTAATAAGCTAAATTTCGATTCCATCATCTGCAACATAGCCGCTTTACTAATACTGAAAGTATACATATCTTCTGTGGCATTCCGAATAAATCCATCATGCTGATCAATTTCTGTTACAATCAAGCGGTTCATATCAGACCACAGTTGTGTATATTCAATATCACTCAAACCAGAGCGCAAATCTTCGATATTATCCATCGTAATAAATCCAAGCGCTGGTACCATAGAAATAGCTTTATATTTCTCTATTTCTATATCTGTAATATCGTCAAAATAAAACGCCATATAAGATTCTAATTCATTGCTATTTACATCAGAATAATTCGACTTAGGTGCTACCAAAGTTTTATAAAGAACTCGGTAATACTTGCCATCAATTTCCTCGTGAAAAAAACCCGATTTGCCCCAATATTTATCAATTCGTAACGTAGGAATAAATCCACTTAATTTTATTGTCTTATCAGAATCACTAGGTAACCAATCTCTAAACACGCTATTACTCCAGCAGATAACATTGTGCTCATCAATGATGACAATACCTACTGGCAAATTTTGTAATGCAAAAGTAGAGGCCTGTGTAATTCCTTTTGCCATACAGTCAAATTGAGCTTTTCTAAGATGTCGTCCTCGACGAATAGTGCGCCCTACGTACAAATACGCAGCCACCACCACTATACATGCTAACATGGCTAGTTGCCAATTTAAATAGAAAATAATGCCTAATAAGATAAGAATGAGAACGGCAGCAGTAATTTCAATAGAACTGTATTCAGTTTGTATATCCATACTACCTCCTCTAGGTTTACTCACTTCGTTTTCCCCATCGTTCCTCTATATGCAAAAAAACATCCAAGGCTCCCAATATAGCCGCAGATTGGGCCATCATAATAAACACCCCTAACACAATCCACGGTATAATCTTCGGTGGGTTATAACTTTTACTAATACGCCAAACACAAGAAATACCTCGTATAAATAGCATTATACCACCTAAATACATCAAATTATAGCCTGCATATTCAAGGATTGGAATATATTGTTTCACGAAGTAGGAAATAACACCTAATAAAAAAATATGCAACGCCCAATCCGGTACACGCCAACCTTTGATGGTAGGCATTTCAGGAATTTGGTAGGTACCAATACGACTGAGCACAATATAAGTGAGACGATTGATAATATAAGAAATCGCCACACCAGAGCAAAACAATCCAGCTATCAAAACTTTTTTCATAATTTCAATCTGCTCTTGTAACGTTGTCATGGCTGTTACAACCTGTTCTTCTGAAAGACCTTGCTGAACATACATATCCTGCATTGATGCCACAATTTGTTCCTCCATAGAGGACCACATTTCTACAGGACTTACCTGCATTACCAGTGCAGATGCCCAGAACTGAACTACCACTGCTAACATCAATACCACTGCAGGAATCATTAATAATTTAGAAATTGACCAATACTTACGTAATCCATAGCCAATCAAAATACCAATAATACCGAAAACTCCACCTTCAACTAAGGCCGTCAGTGGACCTAACAAAAAGGCAATGGCAATCATTGCAGATACAACGGATAATAGACTCCAACGAAAGCCGTGACGTACACCTACGATAGCAATCGTCATAGGTACAAAAATAGATCCAAAAAATCCAAGCATAGGTACACTGAGACCTATCATGGCAAAGACAATCATCAATGCCGTTAAGATACCAGACTCTACGACGGACTTTGTACTTGTTTGATTCATATACTAACTCCTACTATATCTTACCCTAAGTTTCGATATAGTCCAATACAATAAATAGACATATGACTGTCGTCATATGCCTATTATATCACATTCTTTATACGTCTTGAATGATTGGTAAAATCATTGGACGACGGCGTGTTTTTTCATAGAAGAATTTTCCTAATGTGTCACGCACCACTGTTTTAATCGTTGTCCAATCTTTAATATGATCCATTTCACATTTCTCCACAGCTGCATCTACACGACGTTGTGCTTCACTCAGCAATTCTTCTGCATCACGAACATATACAAAGCCTCTAGACAACATATCTGGACCCGCTACAATCGTACCCGAAGCACGGTCCATAGCCATAACTACAATTACCATACCTTCTTGTGCCAACTGTTGTCGGTCACGAATTACAATATTACCGACATCACCAACACCTAGGCCATCAACAAAGACTTTACCAGCAGGCACACGACCTGCTAGACGACCTGTGCGAGTAGTGAACTCAAAAATCTGTCCATTATCACCTACCAAGACATTGCTAGGTTTTACAATTCCCATAGACACAGCGAGTTCTCCATGCTTTTTCAACATACGATATTCACCATGCACAGGAATAAAGAATTTAGGTCGCACTAAGTTCAACATAGTTTTTAAATCTTCTTGACTACCATGACCAGATACATGAATGCCACGATCCTTGCCATAGACTACATGAGCACCTTGGCGCAATAAGTTATCGATGGTACGTCCTACGGCCGCTTCATTACCAGGAATTGGTGTGGCGGAGATAATAACAGTATCATTTGGTGTAATCTCTACGGTACGATGATTGTTCGTAGACATACGAGATAGCCCCGCCATCGGTTCCCCTTGAGAACCTGTTGTTAAAATCATAATTTCATCAGCGCGATAGCGATTCATTTCATCATCACCGATGATAGTTCCTTCTGGTACAGTTAAGTAACCACGCTCTTGAGCAATTTCTGTAACATTTACCATGGAACGACCTAACACTACTACTTTGCGTTTTGTAGCTACCGCTGCATCAATAGCTTGTTGTAAACGAGACACATTAGATGCAAATGTAGCTAGAATAACACGACCGGTCGCTTCTGCGACAGCACGCATGATAGCTGGTCCTACGGAGCTTTCAGATGGAGTAAATCCTGGTTTTTCTACATTTGTGGAGTCGGACATAAGCGCCAATACCCCTTTGTTACCAAGCTCTGCAAATTTATGAACATCCATCAATTTGCCATCTACTGGCGTTTGATCTACTTTAAAGTCCCCTGTATGTACTACGGTACCTACTGGCGTTTCTAAAAAGATAGCACACGCATCTGGAATGGAGTGATTTGTTTGAATAAAGCCTACTTTGAAGCAACCAATTTTAAATTCATCACCAGCTTTTACAACGTGTAATTTTTTAGCTTTTACATGATGTTCTTTTAATTTACCTTCAATCAATCCACATACTAAGTTCGTAGCATATACAGGTACGTTTACTTCTTTTAATAAGTACGCCAAAGACCCAATATGGTCTTCGTGACCGTGAGTGATAACAACAGCACGTACCTTATCTTTATGCTCAATTAAATAACTCATATCAGGGATTACAATATCTACCCCTAACATATCATTTTCTGGGAATGCTAAACCCGCATCTAATACTACTATATCATCGCCATATTGGAAGATGGTCATATTTTTGCCGATCTCACCTAAACCACCTAATGGAATGATTTGTAATTTATCTTTTCGCACATGTGGACGTGTTGTTTGTTCATGTTTTTCTACAGGTGTATTTGTCCGTTGCGGTCTACGTGGACCACGATTAGATTGACGACGTTCGCCATTGTCACCTTGTGGACGTGGACGGTTTGGACGTTCTCCATCCGCTTTCACAGTAGCGCGACGATTTTGACCTGTCGTACGACGTGTACGTGTTGTCGGGCGTGGTCGTTGTTGCGTAGCTTCACCTGTTGGTGCAGCTACCGTTGTTCTTTCTTCTTGTGTATTCAAATTTCCTCCTACGGGACTATAGTCGTACTGTCTATACATACTACCATAGTCCAAGACTATCTAATTCCATCCGCTGATGGTTGAGCATGTATCGGCATGTAAGCACAAATAAGTATCTATTTCTGTTCGTATTCATACAGTAAAACACTGTGAGAAACCTTTCTCACTATCTATGTCACATTCTTCTACACAGCAAAGCATATACCCTCTATACATACTTCTACTGTGAAATATTTGGGAACCCATAAGGTTCATAAGCCGATCAAAATAATTACCTTTATTATACTATAGAAAATCCACCCTAAGCAACTAAGGCACCTCTCCCTAATCCATAAAATTTGCAATTGAATATTGCACTAAATGCAATTGCGTTTTATAATGTAAACGAAGTAAGGTTTTTGAAAGTTTACAATAAGGAGGTCACAAAATGAGAAATGTAAGTATTCACACAATTGCAGAGATCGGCATCTTAACAGCAATGATGACAATTCTAGGAGGCATCAAAATTCCCAACTTAATTCCCGGTGTAGAGTTCCAATTATCTGCTCCCTTGGCCGTAGCCATTTGCGCTGCCTTTGGGTTCCGTAAGTACATCATCTGCGGTTGTCTTTCTAGTTTGATTGGTCTTGTGTTGGGCACACAAAACTTGCTAAATGTTGCCATTGCCATGCAGTTCCGCCTCATCGTAGGTCTTATCTTATGGATTGGTAAAAACCGCATGTGGTCCATTCTTATCTCTGGCCCTATTGCGTCTGCCATCGCCCGTATCACCATTGGTTTGTCCTTTGGCAAAATGATCATTCCTATGCTTGTCATGGCTGTCCCTGGCATGATTTTCACAGTCATTGTAAGTCCAATCTTCTACAGCATCCTACGACGTTTACCACGTTTAGCTGCTACGTTGAAAGTAAAACAAGGTTAATTACTCATGGTTTACAGTATTCGTATGCGCGCCGCTAAGGGCGGCCCTCATGAACAAGGAGGCTCTCATATTTCTGGGGCAGAACGTCTCGTTTCCTTAGAGTCCTTATCACGTGTTTCAGAAGAGTTTTTACAGCGAGCATTACAAC
Source organism: uncultured Veillonella sp. (assembly GCA_963522415.1). GTDB lineage: Bacteria > Bacillota > Negativicutes > Veillonellales > Veillonellaceae > F0422. The sequence continues at coordinate 34,155 of CAUQZV010000001.1, forward strand.
ATAGCAAAGGCCGTCCAGACTTTATCAACTTACAAATTGATGAGATTCCTGACGATTCTATCATGAAAGTTCCGGCTCTCACAGTGGCTACCACAGAATCCGCAACGATCGAGGAGTCTCACCGGGTAGCTACCCAACTATTACAACAAGCACAGATTCATGAACGAGCAACTCAAAATGCTTTTGCCAAACTTAGCCAAAACACAGAAGCAGTGAGTGGTGCTTGGCTCATCAATGCTACCACAGGCGAGATATACCCCCAAACAGTACGGGTATCCCGTATGGATGCAGAAAGTGATGCTGATATACATCAACATTTACAGCACTTCGGATGTTCCTCTATCCATTCTAGAGAAGCTCTTATCTTGGCTAGTAAAGTCTTAGCATCCCCCTATGTGCTAGGCGAACTGTGTTGGTCTGATGATCCAGATTATACAACGGGCTATGTGTCCTACGGTACGACGTACCATCGATTAAGCCCCATGAAAGTCTATGGTAGTCCCATTGGTGGTCGTGCCTTCTTCATCACAGAAGAAGCCCCTATAGAAACATTACTACAGTATTTTACATCCGCCCCTACTTGGGTCACAGTGAAAGGGATTCACCATGTTTAATCGATATGCCAAAGCCTTAGCTCTACGTCAAGAGGAATCACAATTTCGTTCTCCTCGTACCTATACTCCTATCGATGCTACCCATGTTATCCATGAAGGTTCTACCTATCTAATGATGGCATCGAATAATTACTTAGGATTAACCCACCATCCACATGTAAAGGAATGCGCTTCACAAGCTATTCAACAATATGGTACTGGCTCTGGTGGCGCTCGTCTTACCTCTGGTTCTTTTCCTTTATTTCAAGAACTAGAAACCCGACTTGCACAGTGGAAAGAATGTAAAAAAGCTCTCACTTTTACAGCCGGCTTTATGGCTAATCTTGGAACTATATCGGCGCTTGCACATAAAGGGGACATCATTTTCAGTGATGAACTCAACCATGCAAGCCTTATCGATGGATGTCGTCTCAGTGGCGCCAAAGTGCAAGTATATCCCCACAAAGATATACAAGCCCTTGAACCATTACTAGCTAAATCTAAGCACTATGGTATGCGTTTCATCATCACAGATGGGGTGTTCAGCATGGATGGGGATATAGCCCCCTTACCGGAACTACTAGATCTAGCTGAGCACTACGACTCTCTTCTCATCGTAGATGATGCTCATGCTACTGGCGTCATTGGTGAGGGCCGTGGCACAGCGCATCACTTTCACTGTGAAAGCCCACGTATCATCACCACTGGCACTATGAGTAAAGCCTTAGGGTCTATCGGTGGATACGTCTGTGGTTCTAACACTGTTATCGATTACATTATCAATCACAGTCGTCCCTTTATCTTTGCCACCGCTTTATCTCCAGCTGACATCGGTGCTAGCCTTGGGGCCCTAGAAGTATTGGCACAGGAACCAATGGTCTATCAAAACCTGCGGAGCAATACAGAATACATGCACAAAGCATTGCAATCTTTAGGCATCCCTAGCAGCGATGAAACACCTATTTTCCCCATTATCATTGGATCCAACGAAGACACATTAGAAGCCAGTCACCTATGTGAACAAGAAGGCATTATCCTGAGTGCCATTCGTCCACCTACCGTGCCTATCAACACAGGACGATTGCGCTTAACCGTAACCGCTTCACACACAGAAGCAGAATTACACAAGGTCATCCAAGTATTGCAAACACTACCAATACAAAAGACCTTATAACAAAGCTTCCTCTAAATTCCTATATAAAAATCCTACCATCATTATCGATAGTAGGATTTTTTGCAATACCTGTTTCTTTATTATATTCACCACAAAGGAGGCACTTCTTCGTTTATCTCTCAATATATGACGCAAAAGTATCATAGTCCCCTATAACACCCCCACAAAGAAAAGCCGTGGTGCTTACTAAAAACATTAGCGTAGGTCTGTTTTTAGAAGTGCCACGGCTTTTCGCTTTTTCAGAATCGCTGCGGCTTTTCATCTTTTTTGCATTATTTATTAAGCTTTCAGATTTTCCTCAATAAAAGCTCGAAATTGCTGTTTATACAATCCCGCCCCTCCATTGGCTGGATGGCGCAATGTAGCTTGTACATCGATACCATAGTCACTGAGTGTAAGACTTGCTTTCTGTCCCACTCCAATGATCCGAGCCTGTGGAAATAAATCTAACAATTGGTTTGTATAGGTCCACCCTAAATCTAATTCTTGCTTTGTAGGCGTTCGATTCGTCAAACCATCTGTACCCTTATAAGGATGAAAAGGAAAGATATTCCACAGCACCACTTCATAAGGGTCGATATTAGCTTCTAACATAGCATTCCAAACCACAGAATCAGTGGGCTCATTGAAGCCCTTTTCTTTTTGTGTCGGTTTTATAATATACTCACTCTTTGGATTACTAGTTCGTTTCGCTTCTAATCCAGTAAACACCATAGAGGGTCCTACTGTAGGGTGATGCCCTAACAGCATTCTTTCACAGGTCATAGCAATCCCTGTAAACCGTCCGCCTTGATAGCCCAGCGCTTCTGCAATAATAAGAATTTTGGCGCGATCTAATCGCTGCTCCAAATAGGCTTGCAACTGTTTTCTCCGAATAGAGCTCGACCGCTGATTCGTATCATAGCGTTCATCAAAATCATTCCAAGGATTATACACATGGGGGCTGGAAAATCCTTTTAATTGTCGCATCAATCGTTCTACTGACATAGGTACCTCACTATTTGGAATGCAATAGTACTACCTTAGAACTACTTGTATCACGTTCTAAGTATTGACCTACTGAAGAATCCTCTAATTCTTTACCATAATTTTTATTGGTAATAATCAGCATCCGTTCTCCAGATTGCAAGCGTTTAAATAACTCTTGTTCCTCAATTTGAGGCATCACATTCTTACCGTTCCACTTTTCACTGCGCTGTACATTATACTTCGCCAATCGTTCTGGACTAGGCTCCACACGTACGGGAGTAATATCTAAATAATACGGCACAGATGCTGCATATTCCCCATAATAATAGACTGGCCCTTTAAAATCCTTAACCTGTTCATGATAAGTTATAGAAGAGCGCATACCCAAAAATGGTACCAACCCTTCCATTAAAACTATACCGAGTACTACTAAGGTGCCCATCCCCACTGTAAAAGGCATCATTAATCGTTTCCGATACCAGTAACATCCACTCAAGAATAAGGTAAGCCCTACCACAACTGCTCGAAGAATCCACCAAAACCCCCAAGGTGCAAAGAATGTACCAATACCAAGAGCCCACCATAATACTAGAGTAGGCCCCAACACCCACCACCAAGCATGGTGACTGGCATCTTTCAATGAAATAATACCAAAAGCACCTAACAAGCTAAAGGGAATCACCGAAATAAAGGCATACGTCGGGTATTTGGTAGCCATTGCTGTATAAAATAAAATCGTACCCCATCCCATAATCATCGTATATAAATAAGCATCAGTTCTAGTTTTCCATCCCCGATACATACCATATAAAATAGCTCCCGTCCAAGGGAGAGAGCCACCTAGGAAAATAGGTAAATAGTACCACCAATGATTCACCTCTGGATGCTCCGATTGGGTCGCCCTTGTTACATTATGGAGTCCTAAAAATCCATTGATAAACTCCATACCGTGAGTGTGATACATATATCCATACCAAGGTAAAACAATCGCTAAAAATACGAGGATACCTTGCCATGGGAATAAAGCTTTCACCAATGGTAAAGAACGTTTAACACCTGCATACACAAGGAACAACAGTCCCGGCAATACGAGACCTACAGGACCCTTCGTCAATACTGCGATACCCGCAAATCCATAAGCTCCTGCTATATGCCAAGGGCTCTTAGCTAGTAGTCCATAATAGGCGTAATAAAGTGTGCCTACCGTAGCAAATAAGAGGACCATATCTGTGATGATACCGTGCGCAATGGTCCATACAATAAGAGATGTCCCTAAGATAAAAGCAGATACTAAAGCTCCCAAGCGTTGTCCTGTTAAGGTGCGCACGCCTTGGTACACAAAGGCCACTGATAAGGCCCCGAAAAGAGCTGATGGAAACCGCGCTGCAAAGTCTGTTATACCGAATACGGAATAGGACAAACTCAATAACCAATAGATCATAATTGGTTTGTCAAACCAATAGTGCCCATAGATTTGTGGGGACAACCAATCTCCAGACAAGACCATCTCTTTTGCCGTTAATGCATAATTCGACTCTACTGGGTCCGACACCGGCAACAGATGGTTGCCTAGTACATAGACTCCTAAGAAAAAGAGAAATACTACATAGGTCACACGATGTAATTTCATACGCATCTCCCTATCTATTACGACGTTTCCAATATTTCAAGCCGTATATCACAGCCACTATAGCAAACACAAGAATCATCGCAACAAGTAATTCATGATTATAGTCAATTAAGTCTTTCCAGTGTTCTCCTAATTTCATTCCTAGCCAAACTAACAAAATAGTCCATGGGATAGTCCCTAAAGTAGTCCAAACCACAAAAGGTGTCATTGGATATCTAGCTACCCCTGCTGGGAAGGAAATAAATGTCCGCACCCCTGGTAATAAGCGACCGATAAACACCGCCGCACCACCATAGCGATTAAATAACTTTTCTGCAGCACCAAATTTATCCTCACTAAGTAAAATATACTTTCCATATTTCATTAGTAGAGGTCTGCCACCAAATTCACCAAGCCAATACGATAACACAGATCCTACAACCCCTGCTACTACACCGACAATAATGGCCGTATTCAAATCAAATACACCTTGAAATACTAAGTATCCAGCAAACCCTAAAATAATTTCACTAGGAATCGGAATATTTGCATTTTCCAATACCATGCAAATAAACATGGCTGCATACCCATAGGTCTCCATAACTGTCAATAAATAATCCATTCTTCTCTCCTCATAGGAAGATATCCATTAATCTTCGTCTTCTTCGTCTAATAAGTAATCTTTTGCCATCCATTTTTTTGTAGCCGTAAATGTAATAGTTACCCATTTCTCTGCTGGGTCACCACCAATGGCAAGGTCAATTTCATTGCGAATTTCATCTAGCTCTACAATTGTCTGTTTGGGGAAATTTTTAGGAATCAAAATATCTATTTCAATCATTTTTACATTCCCATAAGCTTGCACACTAGTCACATAATCCTTAAACTTATACTTTTCCATAAAAGAATCCATAATAAACTGAATTCGATTATGCAAAGTTAAAGGTGCAACCCCCATAATTTGCTTTACCGATGGAATAATAATTTTTAAGGCTGAAGGCATCATTTGTAACGATAAAATGATGAGCACAATAGGGTCCACATATACCGCCCATTCTGCATAACCAAAATGTTCTAATCCAAAGGCCACTAAAAAGCTAATTAAAATTCCCGCTTCTAACATGGCATCGATGGACCAGCTAATATTATCAAACTTTACCAAATTGGATTGTAACTTCTTATTAATTTGGTGCACGTAGAAATAATAACAAGTATCAGCAATAGTAAAAATTGTAGCATAAATGATTGCAGGTCCCACATGAACAGCACGACCACCACCCAATAAATCCGTTAGCCCCGATAAAAAGGCATAACTTACGATAAGCAAGGTGAAGCTACCTTCTGCAATCAACACCAGCGGTTCAAACTGCCAATAGCCAAACTGAAAGCGCTTACTTGTTTCATTGGATACCAATCTGGATGTAATGATCATCATCACCTTGATAATAACGGCAATAAACGATACTACTCCATCCAATAAGATTGCACTGGATCCACTAAAAACCCCCATCATAGTTCCGCCTATAGCCACAAATGACATGAGTATAGCCGATTGAATTAATAATCGTTGCTCCACTGCATGTTTATCTTGTATTAACATATATACTCCTATCTAATCTAGTGAGCCTCAGGCTCAATCTCCTATGGATATTAATAAAATATCTTCTAATTAACTATTTTATAGCCTATAGGCATAATGTGTGGTCTACACGCTATGAAACAGTTTTAAGTATTCATATACAAGTATATATAAAAACGGTGTATCATACAAGTATGATACACCGTTTATAATTATCATATGAGTAATTCTTGCCTCCCATTAACCATATCTAGGAAACATCTATTACTATTTTATACGATTAGGCTTGTTTTTCTAAATCGAACTTATCAGAGATGAATCCGTATAAAGTCCAACCTATGAATGTTACGATAGAACCATATGTCATTGCTTCTAAGCCAGATGCATATAAAGCATACAAGCTATATAAAGAACCAATAAAGGCAATAAAAGTAGTTCCACTTAATTCACTACCACCACGTCCTGCAGATTTTAAGATAACAATAATTGCTGCCATGGATAATAAATAAGGGATAATATTAGTAACAACCGCAAGGTTAACTAATACCTCAAATTGTGCATTTAATGATTCAGACATTGTCATCAAAGATAATAACGATTGAATAATTGTAATTGTAACCATACCTACAACTGGAGCATCTTTCGATGTGATTTTACTGAATAATTTAGGGAATAAACCTTCATCAGCAGATTGTTTGAATACGTTCGCAATTGTAAACTGCCAACCTAGTAGGGAACCAAAGCAAGACATAACCATCAAGCCCATAACAATTTTACCTACTGTTGGTGTAAACATACTAGCAAATGCTAATCCAAATGGAGCAGAACTATTTACTAAATCATTTGCTGGTACAAGTCCAAACATGATATTAGTAGATAACACATAAATAACAGCTGCCCCTAATGTACCTCCAAGTACGGCAATCGGTACATTTTTTTCAGGGTTATCAACTGCATCAGAATTAGCCGCTGCTGATTCCAAACCTAAGAACGCCCATAATGTCATAGCAATGGAGTTAGTTGCTGCTTCGTTAAACGGCAAGTTGTTTACATTCCAGTTTTCCATGTACAAATGGCCAGAGAAGAAGTACCAGCCTACGGTGGAGATAACAAATACAGGGCCAATAACACCCCATACAGTAAAGCTAGATACACGACCAGTGATACTAGCACCGCCAAAGTTAAGAACTGTAGCTAACCACAATGTAGCAATTGTCCACATTGCTGTTGTAAACGGAGATAAGTTCGCATCTAAGAATGTTGCACCATAACCTACTGCAGAAATAGCAATGGCCACGTTCGCAATTAAAAGGGATACGCCATAGGTATAGTTCGCCATAAAGTTACCTGCTTTACCGAAGGAATATTCGGAATAGCCACCCATACCGCCGCCTTTTTTACTATACATACCTGCTTTTGCAAAGGCATATGCAAGAGCCATAGAACCTACGGCTGTAATTAACCAAGATACAATTGACAATGATCCTACTTGCGCCAACTTAGTTGGAAGCATGATAATGCCGGATCCCATCATATTTACAGCTGTTAAAATAGTAAGCTGCAAAACACTCATTTTATTTTCGCTTGTGCTGCTCATAGGCACCTCACTTAGAAAGGCCTAGCTAGGAGCAAGCTCCTAGCTTCACCTCATTATAAACAACTATTTATCAAATTCTTTTTTCAATACATAACCAAAGGCTTTTTTAGTTCCATCTTCTTGAGTTGTAATATATACACCTTGGATTTCGGGAGCAAAGCCTGGTAATTTATTGATACCTTCTTCTAATGCTAAGAAGTAGTCTCTAGCAGTTTCAGACCATCTTTCACCTGGTTGTACGCAAAGTACTCCTGGAGGGTATGGAAGAGCTCCTTCTAATGCCATACGTCCAACAGCTTCTGTCAAAGGAACTAACTCACCTTGTCCACGCACAAAATCAAAGTTTGCTTCTTGAGGAGTTTTTACATACTCAGGCAAGTATTCGTGTAAGAATAATTTCTTTTGAAGTTCGCTTACATTACGATCTTTGTAGAAATCATGCATTTCTTGGCATAGGCGACGAATTGTATAGCCTTTATATTTATCAATATTGTTATAGTAAATGGATGGCAATACATCTTGCATTGGTGCATCTTGTTCAATTAATTGTTCGAAACGAACTAATTGTGCTACCAAGTCATCCATTTTTGTTTTGGATTCTGCTGGAGTCATCAAGAATAGAATTGTGTTCAAGTCACATTTTTCTGGGATGATACCATGTTCACGAAGATAGTTAGCCAAGATATTAGCATGGATACCGAACTCTTCATACTCTCCAGTTTCTACATTGATACCTGGTGTAATCAATTGGAATTTACATGGATCAATGAAGTATTGTCCTTCACCATATCCTTCAAAAGAGTGCCATTTCGCACCTGGTTCAAAGGCGAAGTACTTAACATCTTGCGCCATTTCAGCTGTATTTCCATCTTCCCATTTTTTACCATTTACAACTGGTGGTACTAATGGACGAAGGTATTTACAATTTTTAAGGACTGCTTTACGAGCATCAATAACTGTTTCTACACAATCTTTCCACAATAATTTACCTGCTTCTCCTTCATGCATTTTCGCATTAATATCAAGAGCTGCAAATAATGGATAGAATGGAGATGTAGAAGCATGCATCATAAATGCGTTGTTCAAACGTTTATGATTTACATAGCGATCTTGCCCTTTAATGTGAGAGTCTTTTTTATGTACTTGAGATGTTTGAGAGAAACCAGCTTGTTGTTTATGAACAGATTGTGTAACCAAAATACCAGGATCATTAGGACCTAGTTCTAATAATAATGGACTGCAATCTTTCATCATCGGAATAAATTGTTCATAACCAACCCACGCAGAGTCAAACAAGATATAGTCACATAAATGACCAATTTTATCGACTACTTGACGAGCATTATAGATAGTTCCGTCATATGTACCTAATTGAATCACCGCCAAACGAATAGGGCGTTCAGCTTTTGCTTTTTCAGGATCTTGCTCTGCTACTAATTTACGGATATATTCTTCATTGAAACAATGTTCCAAAATACCGCCAATAGAACCGAATGGGTTACGAGCGGTTTCTAAGTATACAGGAGTGGCACCAGCTTGTACTAATGCGCCATGGGAGATAGATTTATGGTTATTGCGATCATATAAAACAACATCTCCAGGGGCTAATAGTGCATTTAACACCATTTTATTAGCAGAGGATGTACCATTTAATACAAAATACGTTTTATCAGCATTATATACTTGCGCTGCATGTTGCTGTGCATCACAAGCTGGTCCTTCGTGAATCAATAAGTCACCTAATTTAACGTCTGCATTACAAAGGTCACTACGGAATAAGTTTTCACCATAGAAATTATAGAATGCACGTCCCGCTGGATGACGAGCAAAGAATTGTCCCCCTTGATGACCTGGGCAGTCAAATTGAGAGTTACCATCTTCTACGTAATCTGCCAATGCACGGAAGAATGGAGGCAACATATCTTCTTCATATTTTTTAGCTGCCGCTTCAATTTGTTTTACATATAATTCGTAATTCACTTCATTAGCATCGATTACGCGAGTAATCTTGCCTACAAATTCAGGTTTAATAGTGGAGTTCGCATCTTTTTTCACTAAGAATACAGGAATACGAAGAGCTTCAATCAATGGATTGCTTAGTACCTCTTCATGATCTGCATCAGTAATCACAATTGCAGCTACATCAGAAAAATCAGTTTCATCTAATGTCACTGCAAAACGAGTCATAGAATCTTCAAAATCTTGTAATGCATCATGAGAGAACGCAATGTGTAAGTGATTCATAATAAAGCCTCCTATTGCATACTATGAATAGACATAATTATTGAAAACCATTGTCGACATGGTAGCTATGGATATAAAAATATACAGTAGCCGTTTCGTACTAATCTTACACCGAATGACAATTTAATTCAACCTTAATTAACTATTTCTATTATAGCAATTTGTTATATTTTATCCTGTTAAACCGCTAACGTATTATATCCTATAGAATATTATTTTTTATTTCATCTTAAAAAATGCATTTACATTCCCATTTATTTAGATGTGCAAAGCTAACATTACATTTCATAAGATAGTAATCATGTTTTAATATCTTGACATCTTATATTGATAATATGTCTCAATATGTATTACATCTTACGAATATTTATTAATAAATTGTCCACCAATACAAGATTTAATTAATTTTTATTCTTAGTTTTTTTATATTACAACAATTCTTTATTATCAAGATAATCATTTTTTCTTTATTCTTGCATTTTTTGCATAGTCTACCGTTATTTTTGCCACAATATAAAAAAGACCCTATATAGGGTCTTTTTCATAATATAATTAAGCAAATACATTCACTAAGTCAATCGTTTGATCACGACCAGGACCTACGGAAACAATACCTACTTCTACACCGGTTACTTCTGCAATACGTTCTACATAACGACGTGCAGCTTCCGGTAATTCTTCGTACTTACGGATACCTGAAATATCTGTTTTCCAACCTGGGAATGTTTCATATACTGGTTCACATTCTGCTAATACATCTAAGCTAGCTGGGAATCCCTGTACAGGCTCACCATTACGGGTATAGCCTACACAGATTTTCACTTCATCTAATCCATCTAAAATATCAAGACGAGTGATAGCCAAATAGTCCAAGCTATTCAAAGCTGCTCCGTAGGTCACAACAGATAAGTCTAACCAACCACAACGACGAGATCGGCCTGTAACAGTGCCAAACTCATGACCTGTTTGACGAAGGTATTCACCAGTTTCATCTAATAATTCAGATGGGAATGGCCCTTCACCAACACGAGTAGAGTAGGCTTTTACTACACCAAAAATATTTTTTAAGTAGTTAGGACCTACACCAGCGCCAACAGATGCACCACCTGCTACCGGATGGGAACTTGTTACGAATGGATATGTACCATGATCAAGGTCAAGCATAGTTGCTTGCGCTCCTTCAAACAATACTTTCTTACCCTCTTTAATAGCATCAATAACGGCAAAGTTTGTATCTTTTACATATGGGCGCAATTGTTCAGCATAACCTAAGTAATCCTTTAGGATTTCTTCAAAATTAACTGGCTCAAAACCATATACTGCTGTTAACATTTTATTTTTTAGTTCTACGTTGAATTTAAGTTTCTTTTCAAATACAACTGGATCCATTAAATCGCAAATACGGATACCAATACGATTTACTTTATCTGCATAGCATGGACCGATACCATTTTTTGTAGTACCGATTTTAGCATCCCCTTTCACAGATTCTTCCGCTTCATCCAAGCGATTATGATACGGTAAAATCACATGAGCACGGTCAGAAATATATAAGGATTTTGCACTTTTTCCTTCTTTTTCAAGGTTTGCAATTTCTTCTAACAATACTTTAGGATCCACAACGACACCAGTACCAATAATATTCATTTTATTATCGTAAAGAATGCCGCTAGGCAATAAACGCAATGCGAAAGATTTGCCCTCTACTACTACAGTATGACCTGCATTATTACCACCTTGGCTACGTACTACCACATCAGCGCGTTCAGATAAATAATCAACGATTTTACCTTTACCTTCATCGCCCCATTGTGTGCCAATTACCATACTTGTTGCTACATTGGTTCCCATATGAATTGCCTCCATTACATCATAGAACTTTCTATATTTATAATTGCCTTCTACCGTGAAAGCTCTCATTCTGAAAGTTCTTCCATTATTAGTATTACCTTCGCAAATAGGCGTTTTACGCATAGCTATTTACACTCTATTATAGCATAGATTGAAAACATTAGGGTAGAGAGCCTCCTATAAATTCCCTACCATCGACTGAATGGTACTAATACTGCATACTCAGGTGGAATAGATGCCAGGAATCGACTTGCTTGCTGCCGATACCCATGCTTATTGAACTTTGCATAAGTAATAGTCAAATGTTCCTTAGCACGGGTTAATGCCACATAGAAAATACGTTTCTCTTCTTCCAGTTTGCCATCCTCAATAGCATAATAGAAAGGAAACCCTCCATCATGAGCACTAGCAATAAAGACATGTTCAAATTCACTGCCTTTAGCTTGATGGACCGTTATTATTGGGATACGACTATCTCCTTTTCGTCGGAACATGCCCTCTCCTGAGTGAAGGGCTGACATTTCTAGTATCGCTTTCACACCATCACGACCTACATAGTGTGGATGTTCCTCTTCTAATTCTTTCATGATCCGATATAGTTCGCGAATACTAGATAATCTACGTTCTCCTGTGGGATCTTCTTTTACCTTCTTCTCATAATGTGCCACTACTCCCATATCCTTCATAATACAAGTAAGAATATCTGTAGGTTTGCTTGTAATCCACTTACTTCGCAAAGTATCCATAGAGGCAGCAATATTAGCGAATATATCTCTATACTTATTTACAAATGCCATACGCTGTGCTTTTGTAGGAAGGATATTTTCTTTCATGGCATAGATCAATAATTTACCTGTCGCTATAATATCATCCATCGCATTATGCGTAGACTGATGACCAATCGGGAAGTATCCACTTAAAAATTCTAATTTGTGGTTTGGTAAATTAGGATAGAATCGGCGATATATATCTAGGGTATCATAAATGGCTTGTACCCTTGGCATAGCTACACTATGACGGCTACACTCTTGCTCCAATATCCCCATATCATATTGTACATTATGTCCTACAATTATGGCCCCATCAGCAAACTGTCTGAATGCTTCCAATACTGTTTGTGCATCACCTCCAACTTCTTGTAAGTGCGCATCACTAAAACCATGTACTAATTCTGAATCACCTACAGGTACGCCGGGATTAATGAATTGTTCGAAAGTATCAATTGTATTGCCGTTCTCATCAATACGGATGGCTGCCATCTGCACAATGCGATCTTCCATAATATTTACACCCGTCGTTTCCACATCAAATACAACGATGTCTTTAGCTACTAACCCTTTTTCTAATTGTTCATAAGGCTCTCGTGTAAAGATTTTTGTACTCATAAAATCGGTGATGCGTAAACCAGTCTTTCTCACTTCTGTATTTTCTAATTCCTCCATACGCTTATCACCAATACCTTTGACAAAGGTTCTGATAATCCGTTTTGTACTCATCAAATCCCAAGGATTCACTAAGCATTTAAAAAATGCCAGCACATCCTTAATTTCTAAGCGCCGGAAAAATTTCAGTTCATCTGCCAAAATAAATTTCAATTTTCCCTCTTCTGGCAATGACTGGTTACATCGTTTAAACTGATTACTCAATTGTATAGCCTGCTTATTGGTGCGCACTAAAATCCCTACAGGAGGCATCTCTTCTCCAGTTCGTAAGCGTTGGATAGACTGAAAAATATACCTAGCCTCATCGTAAGCATCTTCTGCAATAAATATAGAAATAGGCTGCCCCTCTTGCGTGGCTATGGCTTTCGGTTCTTTTTGATATAACGCTCCTACCCGTTGAGGGAACATATTTTTCAGCATGGAAAAAGCGCCCTTAAATAGCATCTGATTAGACCGATAATTTGTATCAAACACCAATTCTAACGGGTTATAATCTCTGCGATACCGATCGATTAATGTAATCGGATTAGAACCACGCCATTCATAAATAGTTTGAAAGTAATCCCCACAGAGCAAAATATGATTGCCCTTCCACATGGTATTCATCACTTCATATTCTAACTCACTAGTGTCTTGCATTTCATCTACTGCAATATAGGAATAGCGCTGACGCCAACGATTAGCCACTTCGGGGCGCTGAAAGATTTGGTGAACCCTCGTAATTAAATCGGCAAAATCTAACCCATTCAACGAACGTAATCGCCATTCGTATTCCATCAACACTTGTAGCCCTTTTTCTTCTAAAAATGCAGCAGTATCCTCTGACATGATGCTATACCAAACAGACTCTTCTTGTTGCATACGCTTGATTGTCCGTGCATAATCATCTTGTATACTAGAGGAATAATATTGATACTTAGAACGATGTTCTTTCACCGCACTGATAACTTCACGAATCGTATTTGCATGTATTTTGAGTGCCATAAGACCTTGCTCTTCACTATAAGCTTTCACAAGATTCGGCAAACATTCACTCAATAATTCCTCCACATCTTCTTCGTCAAAGATGAGAAATTCTTTAAATAGATCTTCTTGTAATTTTGCTTCTTCTTGCAAAATGGTATAACAAAAGCTGTGAAATGTAGATACTTTCACAGCTTGTGCCTCTTGCCCTACAATGGTAATCATGCGTTCTTTCATTTCACGACACGCTTTATTCGTAAATGTGAGACACAAGATTTGTTCACCAGTGGCACGTCCTGTTTCCAAGATATGTGCCACTCGATAGGACAATGTATTTGTTTTTCCCGTTCCTGCAGAAGCTAGCAATACAATATTTCTATCTAATTCCTGTACAACTTGTTGTTGAATGTCATTAAGTACCACAGTATTTGATTGCATAGTTGCTCCTTATTTTACCTATGAAAGTACGCTAAGCCTAGCACTGGTATAGGCCCTAACACGGCTGTTAGTGCCCACAACATAATATTCATATCCATAGGAATATGGAATACTTCTGTAGCTACTGCATAGGTAATCATGCCTAAAAAGACATTTATCGCCACTCGTTTGATGGTGAACCAAGCTACTTTGATAATCACCCAAGCTACAACAATAGCTACTACAGCTTGTAATATGTAATCCATCATTACCTCATTTCTTGACGATGTAATACAGCGCCGCTCAAGGTCACCTCATCGGCGTATTCAATATCACCACCTACTGGAATACCGCGGGCAATACGAGTGACCTTAATCCCCGTAGGTTGCAATAATCGAGCAATGTATAGGGCCGTTGCTTCTCCTTCTACATCAGGATCTGTGGCGATGATAACCTCTTGCACTGTATTATCTTGAAGGCGCAACATGAGCTCTTTCAAGCGGATGTCTTCTACGCCTACCCCATCAATAGGGGACAAAGCCCCTTCCAACACATGGTATAACCCTTTATAGTCACCACTGCGTTCAATAGCGATGACATCACGGGATGTTTCCACCACACAAATCATCGATCTGTCCCGTTTAGAGCTAGCACAAAACTCACAAGGATCTTGAGCAGATAAATTAAAGCATTGGGAACATCTATGAGTCGCTTCTTTCGCTGCAACGATGGTTTCTACCAAGCGTTGTACATCTTCTGCATCTGCCTCAATGAGATGGTACGCTAATCGTCTAGCCGATTTAGCCCCCACACCTGGTAGGCGGCGCAATTCTTCTACTAATCGTTCTAAAGGATTTGTCATATTAGAACATACCTGGCATTCCAGGAAGTTTCAAGTTTCCTGTGACAGCCCCTAATTTTTTCTCTGCCACTTCTTTTGCTTTACGGTTTGCTTCATTCACTGCTGCTAGGATTAAATCTTCCAATGCTTCTACATCTTCTGGATCCACTGCAGCAGGGGCAATTTTAATGGACAACACTTCTTGCTCTCCGTTCATTGTTACAGATACGGCACCACCACCGATAGATGCTTCTACCACGGTGTTTTTAATTTCTTCTTGTGCTTTTTCCATGTCCTTTTGCATTTTTTGAACTTTTTTCAACATACCTTGCATATTACCGCCACCAAACATAGTGAACCTCCTTCATTACTTAGACGTGTCGTCTACTTCTTTCACATAAATATCATACCCATTAGCCTCCATATGTTGTAAAGCATCATAGAGTAGAGTTTCTTCTTTTTCTTCATCACTGGCCTCGGCTGAGGACCATTTCGGCAACTTCCGTATCTCGTCTATACCTTCTTCTGAAAGCATGCCATTCCCTGTTTCTTGATAGTAGGGATTTAATACTTCCTCTGGATTCTCATAGACTGTGAGAAAGTCATCAATAATACCCTCTACATTGGTAGGGTCGCTACCGGCGCCTACCTTTGAAGTGGTGTTTGTCCCTACATAAGTAGGTTTTCCACTATCAGGCCTCGACGTTTCTACAGATACAGTTGGCATCTCCTCATCAGCTGTCACCGGTGTCGTTTCTTGCGCCGCAACAATTGGTCGTCCTATCCCTTCAGCTTCTTTAGTACCTTTCACCACAGGAGTCGTTACCATTGGTTGTACCTGCGACTGTCCGCTTTGTTGTGAAGCCCCTCCAAAGGATTTTGCTGCCTCTAAGTACACCTGCAGCTTTGGATCCTTCTTATCGATAGCTTTCACCACAATCGGCCGTCCTATCACTTGTTGGAATGCTTTCTTCCCACATTCTACATGTTGCGGTTGCACTAGAATAGGTCCCGCAATAGGCGTAGGGAATGCCAATATGGCTTGCTCTTGATCTAAGTACACCAAGGTTCCTTGCTGATAGATCGTATTTAGCAATCCATAGTTCTTGCCTCTCAACCATTTTATCACGTTTGCTAAAATCGTGCTATATTCATGAGGACTGACCATCCCCTGTCCTACAGTTAGCTCTTGCTCCGTATCAAATGTCGCCGTTTTAGGTTTTACCGCTGGAGATGCTTTCTTCGGTAATGGTGGTGGCAAGGAGCTTTTTATAGTAGAAGCCATACCTGCCCCTTTAGTTCGTGTTGTTCCCGTTCCATTCGCTATACCCGGTGGTGGCAGTGCTGTCCTCTTCACAGTCCCTAAAGGTGGCACTGTCGGAGAAAATTCATCGTCCTCAAGAGGCGGTGGTACATCTTCCATAATACCTTCATACATATCTTGTTCTGGTACCTGTGGCATCTCCGCCTTAGATACTGTATCTATCATTGTATTATGAGCTACACCGCTGCCAACACTAGCTGCGGTATCTACTGAAGCACTCATAGTTATTGCTGGACGTTGTTCTCCCCACTCATTCAGTTTTTGGAGCAAAGCATCTTCTTGACGATTCACAAATTGTTCCATCGTCGCCATGCGTCCCTCTAAGGTTTGATAGGTCCCTCCGCCTAATTGTAATAGTGAAAGTAATCCCATTTCCACAATGACCCTAGGATTATCTACTTGCTTTGCGTTATTTTGCACCGTTTGTAATACATTGATATAGCGTCCGATTTCCTCCATAGATAACGCATTGGTCTGCGCCAATAATCGCTCTTTATGCGTATCATAAGCTAATAGCTCTTCTGCCTCAGGTAATACTTTCGCCACAATCATAGCTCGCAGATGTTCTACTAAGGCCGTTACAATTTGGCGAGCATCACGCCCCATTTGCAATGCTTCATCTACAGCTTGCAATAACGCCGCCCCATTACCGGCTTTTAATATATCTACCATATCGAGAACCCAAGATTTGCTCACTAAGCCAATCATAGTCTCTACTAAAGGTGCTGTAATCATGTCCGAGGTCATACCGGAGCATTGATCCAGAATGCTCAAGGCATCCCGTAAACCACCATCGGCATGGACTGCAATCACTTGTGCTGCCGCAGGGTCAAGAGAGATATTGCTTTCCTTCGCCACATGCAATAAGTGGGCTGTAATATCTTTTGCTGTGATACGGCGGAATGTATAGCGCTGACAACGAGATAAAATCGTAACCGGTAATTTCTCCGATTCTGTTGTGGCAAAAATGAACATCACATGGCTTGGCGGTTCCTCGATCGTTTTTAACAAGGCATTCCAAGCTTCATTGGTGAGCATGTGGGCTTCATCAATGATAAATACTTTTTTATGACCTACCACAGGCAAGAAATTCACCTGCTCCCGCAAGGCACGCACTTCATCAATACCTCGATTGGAAGCCGCATCAATTTCGATCACATCCAAGGCTTGTCCTTGTAACATTTGCTGGCACGATTCACACTGACCGCAAGGCGTGTCTGTAGGTCCCTGTTCACAGTTAATAGCGCGAGCAAATATCTTTGCCATACTCGTTTTACCCGTACCTCTAGGACCAGCAAATAAATAGGCATGGGCCACTTTATCTTCACGAATAGCTCGTTGTAATGTATCCGACACATGATGTTGACCCACAACATCGGTAAACTGTTTCGGTCTCCATCGTCTATATAACGCTAAATAACTCATAGCCCCTCCTTTCCCTTAAGATATGAAAAAAAGCAGCTAAGCTAGCTGCTTTACCATAGCACTCGAATCTGACAGCCCTACAGGTTTCCTCGTGGCACAAGAGAGTTACCGCTTAATGCTGCTCCAATCAAGGCCTGACATGGTTCACAGGCTCTCCTTGCACAAGCCCCATAGAACTGTCATATTCCAATGCTATTACCCTATTATTATACATGTTTTCCTTGTCCTATTCAAGACTTTATACCCCTTTCTCTCATAAAATATGCTACACTTTAAGTATCCTCTTCAAACGAAAGGAGGTGAGTTCATGGAGGTTGATTACAACGCTCTCATATGGTGGGTTAACTTTCTTACCCCTATTCTGCAAGGATTGATTGTTAATTTTTTGACATATGCAATTCTAAAGTATTACAAGAATAGAAAATAGAAAGAAAAAAGGACGGCTGCCACCGTCCTTTTTTTGAGTTCATGAATGATTTTCTACAACGCTCTCAGAAAGATTCATTCCTTCTATCACAAGTATACACCATTCTCTCCTAAAATACAATGGTATTATCCTCTGCGCCCTTCATAAGGATGTAGGATGAGATGGCCTTTCGAGTATTCTCCTACATAAATATCTCGGATGGAATATCCTTGGTCTCGCACTTCTTCTTCCAACCAAGCCATGTCTTTGTCGGCAAGTTCTAGTATATCTGGATCTACCACACCATCTACAATAACTGGGTAGCGAATCAAATCGTCCCCATTCATGACTAGCGTTAATTGACCATTCTGCTCAAGTACAGCACGGCGTACATCGCTCACAAGAGTTACCCCTGCGCTGCGAAGTTTCAATTGCAAATCACTGCCACGAAGACCACGTTTCAAACATTCACCGACACGAATTTTACCCCGGTCAATAACAATGCTAGGACGTCCATCGATGAGTGTTTTAATCCATCGCACATGAGCGCTAAGAAAACGCAAGCCCATGACCACGATAGTCCACGCGATAAGGACTAGAAAGAATTGCAAGATACCAATACTTTCACTGTAAATAACGGCGCCGATGATACCACCTAGGACATAGTTTTGCACTTGGTCTAGCGCAGAGTTAGGTGCCAAATTACCCTTACCCATCAAGTTCATTTGTAAAATAAGAGCTAAGATACCAAGGGTCAGTTTGATAAATACTAATGTATATCCTGTTAACATATTATCGTCCACCCTTCTCCACATCTACCACCTTAGGATGACTATTAATCATCTCCACAGGTCGCAAAGAATAGCCATCCTTATTCATAGTGAAAGTCACCTCAAAATAGGCTTCCTCAATATTGACAATCATCCGATCTTGCACGCGCAATGTGTTAACGCGAATCTTATCTTTAGGCACATCGGCACGTTCACTTAAATTATTTAAAAATTGCACCATATAGTTCGATTCTTCTGCACTATTAATATCACGAGTGTAATCATTAACTTGCAATCCTAATAAAAATACAAGCCCTAATACAATGATAATTCCCAAGTCACGGAACTTGGTATCAAAGCGATTATACATAACTTTTACACCTACTATTAGCAATGCTACTAGTAAAATAGATGTCATAATGTATTGCAACAGGGATGTAAACTCTCCTCGTTGCACTACATAGGCATAGGTATAAAATTCCATAATTACCTCACAGTTCTTACTTTAACGCTTCATTATACTGCGCTCGATCTCCCCCTACAAATTTAGGACGCACACGAGCTGCTGTTACATGGGCTGCTCCAATTTCTTTTACGCTTAATCGCACAGGCACTGCCACATGTTTTAGATGCATACCAATGAAAGTATCGCCAATGTCGATGCCTGCATCAGCTTTTACATGCTCTACCACCACAGGATCCGACCATGTGGTATAGGCCGTAGTCGCCATAGAACCGCCCGCATGTTGTACAGGCACTACATTCACTTCTTCATAGCCTCTAGCCTCTGCGGCGTGACGTTCCATTACCAAGGCCCGATTAAGATGTTCACAACATTGTATGGCTATGTCAAAGCCAAACTCTTTTTGTACCTCAAAGAGAGCTCGAAATAGTTCTTCTGCTACATCTAAGGAGGAATCTTTTCCAATGTATCCGCCTCGCACTTCGCTAGTGGAACATCCTACTACAAGTAGTTTACCTTCTTGCAGTTTTGCTGTCGTAGCCAATTCTGCTACAGTAGCTTTCATAGACTCATATATATTTTCATTCATAGGATTGCCTCCTCTTCATTGAGTACGAATCGACGTAAACAAGTATGCCATCGTCTTAGAGTATTATTTACCATATGTATCATACATGATAGGCATGGAATCGCATTGCCCCTGGATATTCCTTACCACCTATACCTTGCGGGTACGAAATAGCATTATCGTATGCGATTAGTTGGCCATATGTACCACACGTTGTGGATAGGGAATATCGATGCCCTCTGCATCAAAACGATCTTTCACATCGGACATAACACCATAATAGACTTCTCTAAAATCACTAGCATTAATTAAAGGATATGCCACAATGTTCACAGAGCTATCACCAAACTCTTTGATACCAATTTCTAAAGTATCCATATTATGAACCTTACCTGTGCTCAGTAGAATTTCTTTGATAATCTCAATAGCACGATGATGGTCTGCATTATAGTTAATACCAAACACAAATGTAATATATCTTGTTTCTTCATAGTTACTATTCATTAAGTTATTGGACGTAATGGCCGAATTCGGGATGAAGACAATACGATTTTCTTTCGTCGCAATGGCGGTATTAATAAGATGGATGGATTTCACAGAGCCTTCCACACCATTCACAGAAATCCAATCCCCAGCTTTAAACGGTTTAAACGCCAAGATAATCAATCCCGATGCTAAGTTGGACATGTTATTTTGTAATGCCAAGCCAATGGCGATACCGAAAGCACCAAAAGCCGCCAAGAAGTTATTCGTCGGGAATCCCACTAAGGACAAAGCTGAGAGCACGACTACAGACAAAATAGTGTAGTAAATAATTTGAGACGCAAAGCTGCGCACCGTTTGATCATAACCGGTGCGACTCATCAATTGTACTGACAGACGTCTAACAAATAGAGCGATATAGCGGCCTATAATCAACACGATGATGGCCAAAATAATACTAGGTAAATATTCCAGTAATAAGGATTGCACATGGTTAACAAAGGAAATACTTTCCTCTACATGCTCTGCTACCTTTTCAGCGCCTGCCGCTGTGGCTGTGGCAACTTTTTCTTCTGCTAATAACATACATTATTCCTTTCCTATAACTATATTGTCATTACGTAACTCATAGCATAGGGATATGAGTTCGCCCAGTATTAGATTCTATTATATCCATAGCACTAAACTTGTCAATATATCATGCTAAAGTATACAACAAAGTTTCGTCAAATGTAAAGGCTACTGTTATAAGGGCATTCTCTACATTTACTATAGCCCCATTTTGTTCTATCTCAAAGTTTTTAACAACTTTATAATTCAATAAGCCTAGTATTTAACTAGGCTCATCCCTATTAAAACCAACTCATTTTGCCCAATAGCACGAAAAACTTCTAGAACCAAAAAATATAGGATAGCTGATATACTATCAACTACCCTATATATATTCATTGTATCAAATTATCGATCTTATTTTACTAAGATGAATGTTACATTGATTGGACCATGAACACCTACGACACGAACAAGTTCGATGTCAGCTGTATTGGATGGACCAGAGATATGAACCACATTTGTAGGGAACTTAGCTGGATCATTACGATACATCTTTGCTAATTCTGCCATAGTTTGTGTCATACGTGGATGAATATTTTCAGTACGCAACACAGAGATATGAGTTAATGGCAATAGTCCTAGAGAGCGACCAGATTCTTCTGTACTTGGTTGGATAACTGTAGCAGTTTCCGCAATACCCAAGATTGGGAATGTAATCCCAATGTTAGAATCTTTGGCTACTTCAATATTCGCCTCACGACCTTTAGTAGCATCCCATTGATAGAATGTAGCTTGGCCTTCACCTAACTGTTGGAATGCAGCTTCTAAACCATAAGTTTCTACTTCTTTGGATTTAGGGTACACAACACTGCCACCACCACGAGCCATGATTTCATCCACTAAAGCTTGGCCTACTTGAGATGCCTCAACTTCGATGAGTTTAGTACCTAAACGTTCTGCTTCTGTTTTAAACATCTGTACTACTTGCTCATGGCTAAGGTTAGAATACATAGTCTCTTGAGGTCCTTTTGAAAAATCAAAAGGTGTTACAGATGTAGGAATTGAGTCACGGCCTAACGCACGAGATAGGCGACCTAAAAAGGCTTGTTTTTTTGCTTGATCCATTTTATTTCTCCTTTCCCTTTTGTGCTACGTGTTTCGCATATTCATCACGGAATTTACTCATTTTGAGTACGCCCATATCTTTTGCTTTCACCCAGCCACCAACTACTGGTAATACTTTTGTCCAATCTGCCATATGACCATTCTTACTCATTAATTTCATGCCGATAGCACCCATTTTGGTACCCATATCGAACAAGAAGGAGTTCGCAAATACACCTGCCACTGTGTGGAAGATACTGCGTTCAATCGCTGGACGCATTTGTAATTTATCAGCAATCACTTGACGATGTTTCAGTAATAATTCATGCAATGGAATCTTAACTGGACAGTGTTCCCAACATTCCCCGCACAATGTGGATGCATAAGGAAGATCGCCAGCTTCTTCATAACCAACCAACAATGGAGTTAATACAGCCCCCATTGGACCTGGATAGATAGAGCCATAACCATGACCTGTAATGTGACGATACACTGGGCAAATATTCATACATGCACCGCAACGGATACAACGTAACATCTCTTCAAAATCGCCACCTAGAATACCAGAACGACGATTATCAATGATGATAATGTGTAATTCTTCTGGACCATCTGCTTCCCCTTCACGAGCAGGACCAGTGATCATGGAGAAGTAGTTAGAAATTTTAGCACCTACAGAGGAACGAATCAACATTTCCATCATTACATCCAAAGATGCAAAGTTTGGCACCAAACGTTCCATACCCATCAATGCAATTTGTGTTTTAGGCATGGAGCTCGCCATACGACCATTACCTTCGTTAGATACGATAGTGATAGTACCAGTTTCGGCTACACCAAAGTTACAACCAGTGAAGCCTACGTCAGCACGCAAGAAACGATCGCGAATATAACGACGTACAAAACGAGTCATTTCTTCAGGATTTTCAGTGCCTTCATACCCTAATTTTTTCGCAAATGTATCACGAATACGGTTACGCTCAAAGTGCAATGCAGGTACTACGATATGAGATGGAGGATCGAAGTCCGCTGTTTGCAAAATAAATTCTGCCAAGTCAGTTTCATTTACTTCGATGCCTGCTTCAATTAATTCATGATTTAAACCGATTTCTTCAGAAACCATGGTTTTAGATTTAACAACCATTTTTGCTTCTTTTGCACGAAGTACTTCCATGCAGATTGCTGTCGCTTCTTTATCGTCAGCCGCAAAGTGCACATGTGCCCCTGCTTTTTCAGCATTTTCTGCAAATTGGTTTAAATAGTAATCCAAGTTAGCCAATACATGGTCACGCAAATCAGCAGATTCATTACGGAAGTCTTCCCATTCCGCTACTTGATCTACTACAGCTTTACGTTTTTCATAGAATACATCCTGTGCTGTTTGAATGGCTTTTACTTTGAAGTCATTAGCAAGCACATCATTAACGCGTGTCTTAAACGGGCGTTTATCGTACACAATATTACTCATGGTGACTCCTCCTATCGACTATTCAACAATTCCGCAATATGCATTACACGGATATGGCGATCAATTTCGCCTTCTTTGTAAAGTCGATCTAACATACCTTCAATATTCATCAAGCAAGCCATATCGGAACCTGCTACAATGTTAGCGCCAGAGTCATAGATATTCATTGCTTTTTCTTTTGTCATAACAGCAGAAATTTCAGGATTTTTCACTGTGAAAGTACCACCAAAGCCACAGCAACGCTCAGCACGATGCAATGGTAAGTATTCTAAACCTTGAATACCCGCTAACAGTTTCATAGGTTGCTCTTTAATGCCCATTAAACGAGTTACGTGGCAAGATTTATGGTATGTCACTTTATCATTAAAGCGAGCACCCACATCAGTTACCCCTAATACGTCAACGATGAATTGCGTGAACTCATAAATTTTAGAGCTCAACTTTTCAGCTCGTGCTAACCATTCTGGTTCATCTTTTAAAATATGATGATATTCATCACGAATAGCGAACGCACAAGATCCAGACATGCTCACTACATAATCAGCATTTTCGAATTGTTCAATTGTATTTTTGATAGCCCCTTTTGCAGCTTCGTTGTAACCAGAGTTAACAAACATCTGACCACAGCACACTTGCTTTTTAGGAACTGTTAATTCGCAGCCAAGGCTTTCAAGAACCTTTACACCTGCCATGCCTACATGAGGGTAGAACATATCAATCAAACATTGTTGAAATAAATGAATTTTCATTTTTTCACATCCTCAACTTTAAAGTAAACTACTATCACTTGATTGGCAAAATGCAACAATCGTTTTCCATCTATGTACTATTCGAATGGTATATTCTAAATAGTTTTCTCGATGATTTTATTATATAGCAATTTTTCTATAATTACAAAAGACTTGCAATATTAGCAAGAAGCCATTTTTATACCATATTGCTATTCATTATCATTCAGTTACTTTGTAGCAAAAATCACACGTTTTACCTAGTGTTATCAAGCCTTATAGCATCAAGGATTATATAATTTTAATGTATTTTAATACACATCAAATCCTTTATTAAAACACACATGTCTTTTCATTCTTTAAATCCTACTTAAAACTAGTGCTATAACCAAAACTCATGACAGAGATAACAATTACTCTACAATTCAACTTTAGAGAGAACATTTTTATTGATAAATATCACTCTTTTCACATGGAGTCAACCTTTCAAATATGGTATGATAGACGTAACACAACATATCTTTAGTTTCCTATTTCGGAGGCACCTTATGAAACGTTTTTATACAGCACTATTACTAGCAGCATTACCTGTAGCATTACTACAAGCACAAATCATCACTCCCCTATCCACAAGTGAGATACTAGGCACACCAAAGACATTCACATATTCCCAACCTAACAGTATTCCCACTTTTGACCGAGTACAAAAATATCGATTTACTGATGTACCTACTAACTTTTGGGCTTATGAATCTATTACAAAAATGACAAAAGAAGGTTTTATGAGTGGTTATCGCAATGGCACATTCAAACCAAATGACCCCTTGTCTCGTGAGGAAGCTGCCTCCTTATTTAGCAATATGCTTGGTGACACCCCATCCATCATGCTAGCTAGCTCATTTTCTGACATCACCTCTGACCGTTGGTCTTCCTTAGCCATCGAAAGTGTAGCACGGGCTAATATTATCAGCGGTTATGGAGATTCTACCTATCGCCCAGAGCAATATATGTCACGCCAAGAGTTTGCCGTCGTGGCAGATAAGTTTTTACACTACCAAGGATATCGTACAGAGGATCCCACTGCATTAGATGCGATTCACTTTAGCGATCAGAAATTCATTGCACCTTGGGCACAATCATCTGTACGTGAATTGGCCACCTTCGGCTTCATCAATTACAGCACAACCGGTTTATTCAATCCTGAAAAATATATAACCCGCGCTGAAGCTGCTGAAATCACCTATCGTCTGCTCTTCTCTAAAGAGGCATCCGTAATTCAAAATATAATTCAGCAGCAACAAATGGAAGAAACTGCCCGAACTTTAATCAAAAAAACATTTGGCGAAAACTACGACTTTCATCATCGAGGAGCTATGTTCTGGCGAGATGGGAAGTTAGTGATTTCCTTTGTATCTTCTAATGATGTCAAAGCTATTACCGCAGAAACCGCTTATATTAAAGATAAATATTTTCTAAGCAATCACATCATAACTACTGGCACCTATAGTTTAGGAGATTTCGATACTCTACAAACAGATGCTGCTTATTTATATCGTCAATTAGAACCTAATGGTTCTATTCTTGCTGTAACACCAACGCCAAATGTGGATGGATTAATCATAACCGTAGATAAATTAACTACAACTACACAAACCGCTTTTGTTAAAAAATTTGGCAAAAAAATTCAATTACGAAGCAATTAATACACCGCCTATTCCCAAATAAAAAAGAGGAACGTTGACAGCTTTAGATCAACTTTCCTCTTTTTTATTTAAAACGTATTGTATGCCTCCCAACCACATTGGGTAACGCCCTAACAATTCACCGCATCTAGTTCTAAGTTAAACACTTCTGTAGCAGGCCCCGTCATGTATACCGTTCCATCCTCATCATAATCCACTCGCAATGTACCAAGATACAATTCTACATCTACAGAACGACCAGTAAGCCCTTTTTCATACGCCATGACTGCACTGGAACAAGATCCTGTTCCACATGCTAGTGTAGCTCCTGCGCCTCGTTCCCAGGTGCGGACTTTTACCGTATTCTCATTCACCACTTGTACGAAATTCACGTTCGTCCCTTTCGGGAAAAGTGGATGCTTTTCAATCATTGGTCCCAATACAGTCAACGGTACTGTTGTTACATCATCTACAAATACCTCTGTATGGGGTACTCCTAACAGCACAGAACTCACCATATAGGATACTCCATCTACATCAAGAGTATAATCTATTACCTTATCTGCTTCTACATCCATAGGAATATTCTTTGCTGAAAATGTAGGTTTACCCATATTGACTTTTACTAACTTTGCCACACCATTATCTGCAATAATAGTAGGCGTCATAATGCCTGCTAAGGTTTCTACAGTAAATTCCTCTTTATCAATAATCTTGCGATCATACGCATATTTTGCAAAGCAACGAATGCCATTCCCACACATTTCCGCCTCACTTCCATCAGAGTTGATAATTCGCATGCGTACATCAGCTATATCAGAAGGCATCACAATAACAAGTCCATCTGCACCAATACCTGTATGTCGATTACAAAGTCGCTGTGCCATATCTGTTACATTAAATTCGGTGTTACCATTATCGAAAAAAACAATAAAATCATTTCCTAAACCATGCATTTTTGTGATTCTCATATCTGTCTCCTTATGTATATAATACAATTCCTATTCTCATAGAGTGGATTCTTAATTTATCGCAAAATATAGCCTGTACTTTATACATTTTGATGAAATCTATATGACATGACTATAATTTATTTGTCATTTATATTACCATGAATATAGGAAAAATAATAGGTACGTTTTCCTAAGCAGTATTAGGTTAATCATATATTGGAGGTGATTTTACTATGCTTCCTGAAGAACGTTATTCTGCTATTCTACGACGTTTGAAACAAAATCGCATTGTCACTGTACACGAACTAGTGCAAGCCTTATCTTCTTCAGCGCCCACAATACGCAGAGATTTAGCCTATCTCCACAATAAAGGTTTGTTGCAAAAGATTCATGGTGGCGCTGCTAGCCTCACCATTGACCACACTACAACGGATATCGATATGATTCCTAAATCCATCATGTATCGCGATGCGAAAGAGTCTATTGCATTAGCTGCCTCTGAATTAATCAGCCCTTCTGGCTTTATATTCCTTGATGCTGGTAGCACTACAGAAATGATGTTACATTATATACAGCACACAAATGCTACCTTTGTAACTAACGGCATTCTCCATGCTACCCATTTGGCCTCACGCCATATGAAAGTCATCTTATTAGGCGGCACTGTAAACCCTATTTCATCATCTATTGTTGGTAGTGTAGCCCTTAACCAATTAGAATCCTACAATTTTACTCAGGGCTTCTTTAGCACCCATGGTATTAGTTTCAAATCCGGATTTACTACAGAAGATCCTCTGGATGCATCTGTCAAAGAAAAAGCATTACAAAAATGCCACAACGCCTTTGTCTTAGCAGACCCATCTAAATTCGATCGTATTTCCTCTGTTACTTTTGCCACTATTGATAAAGCCTCTATTATTACTACCAAATTACCTAATGAATTATATCGGAACTATGCAAATATTCAAGAAGTTAATCATCATCGTTAATTGTAAAAGCTGTCATCCATTGGGATTTCTCCCATATTCTATGACAGCTTTTTTGCAATCTATAAAATAACCTTTCCAAAGCATGCAATATTTGCTTTTACATCTATTTTTTTCGATAAATTTGCTTTATAATATAAATTACGTTTTTATATTATGAATTTTGAAATGGAGATAATTATGAGCTTTTTTAAAGATTTTAAAGACTTTGCCATGCGCGGCAATGTAGTGGATTTAGCTGTGGGTGTTATCATTGGTGCCGCTTTTGGTAAAATTGTTACTTCTTTGGTAAATGATGTAGTTATGCCACCTATCGGTTTATTATTAGGTGGGGTGGACTTTTCTAATTTATTTATTCCTTTAACTACTAGTGCTGCTCCTACTACCTTAGCAGAAGCAAAAGCAGCTGGTGTCCCTGTTTTGGCCTATGGTCTTTTCTTGAATACAGTGTTTGAATTCCTTATCATTGCTTTCTGTATTTTCACAATCATCAGCCAAATCAAACGATTCACACCTGCAGAAGCACCGATAGAAATCCGCAAATGCGACTATTGTCGTGAAGCTATTGCTGACGATGCAACACGCTGTCCACATTGCACGGCCGAATTGACTGTCAAAGAATGTTAAATGGAATAACTAGTAATATCTAGGTTTTTGAATTTTACAATTACTTAATACTAATAGGAAAGGACCCGCAACCGAAGCTACAAGTCCTTTACCTATAATTAGTATTATGTGAAATGCATAATGCATGATCACAACAATGTTAGCATATACTTTTATTATGTATATTGCTTTTCAAATATAGCATAACTAGATATTTAAAATCAAGTTTTAAAGTATTCAATTCGCAAAGCCTAAAAAACACGCTTAATAACGCATTCTAAGGAGGCCATAGAGTCTCCTTTTTCTATTATTTATATCTTAAAACAACCACTATATATGAAACACTTTTCAAGTTGATTCTAGACTATATTTCTTAAATTTCTAGCTATACTTTTGTTATATATGGTACAAAAATAAAGGAGCATTGATATAACTATCAATACTCCTTTTTTAGTAACAAATATACTATATTATTCACTTATCGTGCATTAGACATAGCTTGTATTAACATAGCAATTTTCTCATCTTGTGCTTGTAGTTGAGCTTTCAATTCTTGAATCTCTTGCGCCATAGCTTTTCTAGAGTTAGATACACCATTATGCTGGCCTAATTTAAGGCTTACGCCTACATTTACCATATTATGTCCATTACCCATGGCACCTCCAATGCTGAACATGGTATCTTCATTAGGACGATAGAAAGCACCTAATGCCAAAGCACTGCCACTGCGGTAATTCCCATAACCAGCAGCTACATTCCATTTATCATTTTCATCAAAGTCTAATGGATGTAATGCTGCTAAGGCTGCTGCACCTGCTACAGCTTTATCCATGCGTGTATTCACACGACCTTCTAAAGTATTCATGTTTTGGTTAATGCCATCGATTTTATTATTAATAGCTTCTGTATTACCATTGATATTGCCGATTTTTTGATTAATTACGGTCTCAATGCTTTCTTTTACTTCGTGTAACTGACTACCATTCACTGCATCTTTAGAGTCAGCAGATACCGTGCCATTAGCTACATTAGTAATTTTTGTATTATTTGCGTTAACACCATCTTTTGTAACAAATTGTTTATTCTCAATCGTGATACCATTTGTATCTACTTTTGTAGCTCCTGTTGTAACAGTGTCTACTGCAAGATCCTTATTTACAGCTACTGTGTAAACGGACTCGTCATCATTAGCAGTTACAGTTACATTCTTACCTGCTTCTACTTTAGTTTTAGAAGATTTAATAGAACGAATTGCTTCATCAATTGTATCTTTACCAGTGCCTCCGATATTAGTTACTGTCACAGATCCATCATCTTTAATTTGAGCTGTTCCACCTAATGCTGCTTTTAAAGATTCTGCTGTATTTTTAACTTTCGCAACTTTTTGTCCTAATTCAGTTACTTTTTCATCAACTACATACAATTGAGCGCCATTTACTGCTTCTGCGGAATCCGCTGTTACTGCACCGTTTCCTACATTCTTAATTGCTTGATTATTAGCATTCAATCCATCATCGGAAACATAGTTTTTATCACCGATTGTAATACCATTAGCATCTACTTTTGTAGTACCAGTTGTTACACTATTTAGTGTAATATCATCATTTACGGCCACTGTATAAACAGACTCATCATCATTAGCAGTGACAGTTACATTCTTACCTGCTTCTACTTTAGTTTTAGAAGCTTTGATAGAACGAATTGCTTCATCAATCGTATCTTTACCAGTACCACCAATATTTGTTACTGTCACAGATCCATCATCTTTAATTTGAGCTGTTCCACCTAACGCTGTTTTCAAAGATTCTGCTGTATTTTTTACTTTGCTTACTTTTTCGTCCACTGTGTGTAATTGATCGCCATTCACAGCATCTTTAGAGCCTGCTGCCACAGAACCAGCTTCTACATTTTCGATGACTTGGTTATTCGCATTCAATCCATCCGCAGAGACATAGGTTTTATCTCCAATGCTAAGACCATTTACATCCATTTTTGTAGTGCCTGTTGTTACACTGTTTAATGTAATATCATCTTTCACAGCTACTGTGTAGATAGCCTGTCCAGCAGTACCATCAGCTTTAGTAACAGTTACATTTTTACCTTCCCCTACTTCTGTTTTCGCTGCTTTTACAGCCTCTTCCACAGTATTTTTATTGGTACCACCAATATTAGTCATAGTAATCGCACCTGTGTCTGCCACATCTGCATTACCACCTAAGATTGTTTTCACAGATCCCGCAATAGTACCCATTGTACCTGCTACTGCATATAATTGGCTACCATTAATCGCATCTGTAGAGGTTGCCGTAATTCGACCTGCAGCCACATTTTGGATTTGCTTTTCTTTACCCGCTGTACCAATAGAGACAACAAATCCTTCTCCATTAGCTTTTCCATCACCTGCAAAGCCGGTGAATTTTAAGGATGTTCCATTTGCTGTCACTGTAGCTTCTGCTGTATCTACCGCTGCCGTTGTTTTTGCATAGGTACCTAATGCGACAGAATGTGACATCGTAGTTCTTGCTGCTTCTGCTGCATTATAGCCGCCACCAATAGCTACACTAGTAGGGTTTGCAATAACGCGAGCACCAATCGCTACACCATACCAAGCTGTACTTGCACTATCACCAATAGCAATCGCTCGATTACTAGTAGCTTTTGCACTAGCACCAATTGCTACTGTAGACTGTCCATTGGTTCCTGCACTTCCTGACACAGAGTTAGTACCGATGGATACTGCATTGTCACCGCTAGAAAGTGAATTCGCTCCTATGGAAACGCTAGAAGCACCTGCTGCATGTGCACCCATTCCAAAAGCACCTGTATTGGCACCTTCCGCATTTGCACCCTTACCAATAGCCACACTATTCGCTCCTACTGCAGTAGATGCTGCACCAAAAACAACATTCGTATCTCCACCAGTACCTGCTTCATTCAACGTTGCATGTACTGCCCCTGTTCCAAATGCTGTCAATGCGAATACAGCACCTAATGCTGCTCCTGTAACTTGCTTCTTATTCCATATAACTTGTTTCATTTTTACAACCCTCTTTCATAAATACTAACTGTACATCTATAATTCTAATGATTGATTCCTTCTTCACTGGATCAATCAGCCTTGCTAAAAATAAAATTACTGTACCAAACATGTTAGATTGATACAGCAATTCCCATCTATGAACTATACTATACAGTTCATTTATGAAGTTTTCATGAATAAAAAGCACGATTTACATGAAGGTTTCATGAAGTTTATTATATATTAAGACACTAGTATGCAGAACCTTTACTGATAGCTTTTACTAGTCGCGGTCTCCAATGAAATGCTGCTTGGTAGGCTACATAACCAAATAAGATCACTGAAGCCCCACCTTGCACTGGCACAGCACCGGATGCATAGATAGCATAACTATCGTAGGCAATTGCTAATACACTCATCACAAAGATAAGACGGCGCAATCCCATCGTAGCCCCTTCGATGGATAACATCTTGTTCACAGCTACACAACAAAGGATATATGGGAATACATTAGTTACTACCGCTAAGTTCACAAGTTGAGCAAATTGTTCATTTAAGCTTTCATCAGTGGTCATTAAGGCCAAAATAGCTTGTAATGCCAATAAAATAATAATACCTCGCACTGGAGAATCTACACGATTCACTCGGGCAAATACTTTAGGGAAAAATCCTGCTTCTGCACAACTTTTAAAAACACGGCTCAAAGTAAATTGCCATCCCATAATTGCCCCAAAGCAAGACACCGCCATAAGAGCCATAACGAGTTTACCTGCTGTGCCATTAAACATATAGGCAAAGACTAATCCAAATGGGGCCGTAGAGTTCACTAACTCGATGTTAGGAATGATGCCCGCCATAATATTTGTAGATACAATATAGACCACAGCTACTGCCAAAGTACCAAAAAATGTCGCAATAGGTACATTCTTTTTGGGATTTTCCACAGCATCTGCATTCGCTGCGGCCGACTCAAACCCTAAAAAGCCCCACAAGGTGAGGGAAATCGAATGACTGACCGCATCAAATACGGGCAGTTCTTGTGGGTTCCAAACAGATACAAACATCTCTGGATCAAACCAAAACCAACCAAACACGCCAATAAACAAGACTGGCAACATCGTTCCCCAAATAGTAATATTGCTAATTCGTCCTGTACTTTTATTTCCACGTACGTTGACTAAAGCTGCTACCATAAGTAACACAATCGTTGCTAAGCTCACTTCTAGTGGTGAAAGCTGTACATCAAACAATACAGCTCCATATCCTACGATGGATATAGCAATCGCCACATTAGCGATGACTAAGGACACTGCATAGGAGTAGTTCGCCATAAAATGACCGGTCCTGCCAAAGGCATATTCTACATAGCCCCCTAAACCTCCAGACTTTTTTGTAAACAGCCCACATTGTGCAAAAATATAGGCTAAGGTCAAGGACCCTAGTACAGTAATTATCCAAGATAAGATAGAAATAGTACCTACCTCTGCTAATTGAGAAGGTAACATAATAATTCCAGCCCCCAACATATTGGCTGCCACGATGGATGTCAGTTGGAATACAGACATTTTTTTAGCGGTGGTTTTCATGTATCAATCCCCTTTCTTACATCACTTGAGTCATTTCAAGAATCCGTGTCGTCAAAACCGCTAGCCTAACTAGTCCGTACGGAATGGTTTCGGATGTAGTTATGCAACTTCATTCATTTATCGATTCATTGTAACACCTTTTTTATCTCATGAATAGATATTTTTTCACAACTTTTTCCCTATTCTTATATCTTTCTATCATTTCTCTATCTTCCTATGATATACTAGAGGAAATATGCTTTGTCCATATGAAAAGAAAGGATGTCCTTATGCAAGATCAAATCATTCAACTCTTAAGCGATGTGAACGGTTTCCTTTGGAATAACATCATTATCGCACTTCTCATCATTGCTGGTGTATGGTTCACAGCAACCACACGACTTGTACAATTACGACAATTACCAGAAATGTTCCGCATTTTAAAATCTGGTGCTGGGGAAAAAAGCAAAGGGGATCATCACATTTCTCCATTCCAAGCCTTCTGCATCAGCGTTGCCTCTCATGTAGGAGTTGGTAACATCGCTGGTATCGCCATCGCTATCGCTTTAGGTGGTCCAGGAGCTGTATTCTGGATGTGGTTCATTGCTCTACTCGGCGCAGCTACAAGTTTTATCGAAAACACACTAGGCCAAATCTACAAAGAGCGCTTACCTGACGGCTCCTTCCGTGGTGGCCCATCCTATTACATTCGTCATGGATTAAATAGTCCATTCTTATCTATTTTATTTGCTATCTTAATCAGTATCACTTACGGTTTAATCTACAACTCTGTACAAGCCAATACAATTGCTATTGCTGTACAACCATGGAATATCGATGCGTCCACAACAGGTCTTATTGTAGCCGCTCTATCTGCACTGGTTATCTTCGGCGGTGCCAAACGTATCGCGCAAACAGCTGAGTTTTTAGTACCTTTCATGGCAGGTTTGTACTTCTTAATCGCTTTATACATTGTGATTGCTAACATCTTTGTATTACCAACTGTGATTTCTGCTATCTTTACACAAGCTTTCACTATTGATTCTGCTACAGGCGGTTTCATCGGTGCTGCGGTGATGCAAGGTATTAAACGTGGCTTGTTCTCCAACGAAGCCGGCGAAGGTTCTGTACCTAATGCGTCCGCGTCTGCTGATGTGAATCACCCTGTAAAGCAAGGTTTAATCATGTCCCTTGGAGTGTTTGTAGATACTATGTTTGTATGTACTGCGTCTGCATTCATCGTTCTTGTATCTGGCGAATATGTCCATACCGATTTAACAGGTATCGCACTTGTACAACATAGTATTGGACACCAATTAGGGTCTTGGGCTCCTGCTGTAATCGCCTTGTTCGTATTCATGTTTGCCTATAGTTCTATTATCGGTAACTATTTCTACGGCGAAGTGAATATTGCGCACATGACGAAAAACAATAAAGTCGCTATTAATGTATTCCGTGCATTAGTTATCATCATGGTCTATGTTGGCTGTATCGCTGAATTAAACCTTGTATGGAACTTAGCTGACTTGTTCATGGCATTCCTAGTGCTTTGCAACATTACGTCTATCTTGCGCTTAGGTAAATTGGTAACCATTGCTCTGAAAGACTATGTAAGCCAAAAATCTAAAGGTATTGAAGATCCAATCTTCGACCGTGCTATTTTACCAACTCAAAAAGGTATCACTTGGTGGCATAAAGGTCACGAAAACGAATAAAATAGGAGGAACGTTAACACTATGTGTGCAACGTTCCTCTTTTTTTGGTCTGCATTACATCCTGTTGTGAATTACTTGTAATCTATTACACACCCTATTTCTGTCATTACTATGCTAGAAATATTATACCGGTATAGCCCTCTCTAGTCGGAAGGAATAGATGTATACCTCTTTTACAGGGTATGGTGTCAATCGCTCCAAAGCTTCTTTATAGAGCATTAACTGAATGCGATAGCGTTCTACTAGCGATTCTTCATCTAGACGGTCTGTTTTATAGTCTACTAGCACCCAAGCCCCCTCTTCTAGGAATGCCGTATCTATGATACCTTGTAGGAATAAATCTTCTCCGTCTAGCATCTCTGGGTACACTCGATTGGCTGGGAATAACATGCTGAACGGTAATTCTCGTTCCACTCTCTCCGCTGTTAGCAAGCGCTGTCCTAGGTGAGACTGAAAGAAATCATAAATCCGTTTTTCGCTGATTGCTTTTCGTTCTTCATCCATCAAGTACCCTTGCAACGCAAGGTTGTCTAAGGCTTGTCGCAAAGATGGTCGTGTGTAGCTTTGTAACGGCAACCATTGCATAACTTCATGCATGAGAGTACCCCAACGGGCACCACTGCGAATTGGTGTGGATTCATTCATAGAGGCTAAGGTTACATCAAAAGGACCGAGATCTACTGGCAACTCTGTTGAAGCATTCTCCGCACCTACAGCTGATGCACCTACCACATCGCCCTTCGCTACACCCTTGTCAAAAGATTCATCCTCCTGTATTAGTAAACCTGTTTTTTCTCTCATAGGTTCACTCGCTAATGAATCTTCTGTATCATTCGCATTTCTAGTTGTTCTATGTTCCATCGCATTAGATATGATGGATCCTATCGTTTCCACATCATCATGACTACTTGTATCACGCTTATACTCCGGCTCAATCATCTGTTTCGCCAATTCTTCTAGTTCCACAAAGCGCCGTTTAATTTCAGACACAGAAATTTTCCCCGCTCGTTCTGTGGAACTTTCATAGGCATACACAGAGGTCATTCGGTCCACTACGATAGGGTCCAATGGTGGCGCTTTCACTGGTAATTGGGCCCGCACTTGTTCTAACACATCTACTTCTACGGACGGTGTTTCCTGTGAAACACTGTAATCATTTCCGTCATGAACATGGAATGACACAGGACAATCTTTGTATGGTATATCTGGGAATTGAGGGCTTTCTATCTCTGCAAATTGGCGCAACTGCGTGCCCCCTGCTACATGACGAGCCAAACTCCGCAAAATCCAATCTAAATAGGAATTACATCCTAGAATTTGTTCTTTCGTGAAAGCACTTTCACCCCACTGTAATACAGGTGCCACCCATTCGCCCATTTTCTTCGTGGCCGGTCGATCCGTGGAACCATTGATGGACCCCTTCATATAGCCTGTAATATACAGCTTATCTTTAGGCCGAGTCAACGCCACATAGAGGATACGCTCCTCTTCGGCTTTCAAATTTTCTTCTAAGGCTTGACGCACGAAAATCCATGGTACAGAGTTATACATGACGCGCAAATCTGGGAAGTATCCTTTTAATCCTACCCCATATTCTTTGTGCAATAGCAAGGATCGGTTCAAATCCATTTTATTAAAGCCCTTTTGGGTTCCCATGAGGAATACTACAGGGAACTCTAATCCTTTACTTTTATGGATGGTCATAATGCGCACCACATTGTCTGCTTCGCTCACCGTTTTGGCAACACTCAAGTCTTCTCCCGATGCCTGCAAGCTTTCAATAAAGCGCAAGAACCGGAATAGTCCACGGTAATTGCCATTTTCATATTGTTTCGCTCGCTCATACAGAGCCAGCACATTACCACGACGCACCAAACCATTCGGCATAGCGCTCACGTATTCCACCACATGCAAGGTGTCATAGATGTGCCAGATTAAATCGGTAATGCCTTGTCGGCGAGACATAGTACGCCATGTGTCCATAGAGTCCACAAAGCGAATCCACCCTGCATTCTGGGAAGACTCAACAAATGGGCGCAACCCACTCCACAAGCTATTCTCTCCTACGGACAAGCGAAGTCGCCCTAGGTCGTTCGCATCCATCCCGATAAGAGGCGATTGCAGGACGATGGCCATGGGCAAATCCTGCTCTGGATTGTCGATAATTTGCAACAAGGACAGCACAAATTGCACTTCCATAGCGCTGAAATAGCCTGATTTTTCCTCTGCATAGGCAGGGATACCCTCTCGCCGTAAAAGGTCGATCATACGGCTCGCCGATCCAGAGATAGACCGTTTCAAGAGTACAATATCACGCCATTCCATAGGGCGGAAGGTACCGTCTTTATCTTGCACCACGGCGCCGGTACTCTTCAACTCTTGGATTTTACGGATTACAAAGAGCATTTCCTTTTCATCGTTCTCTAGGTCTTCGCCTTCTTCTTCCTCTGTCTGTGCCTTGTCTTCATCACAGTAGAGAACGTGCACTTCTACATCCCCACCTACCCATTCTGGTGGCGCCTCTTCTACAATACGACCTGTATGGAGTGCCTCTGCCTCACCATAGGTGAGCCCTGCTCCCTCATCGGTCATAATTTGAGAAAAAATAAAGTTGGTCACATTCAAAATCGCTTCATGGGAACGGAAATTTTGTGACAAATCGATGCGTCGTTCCACACCATTCACATCGTGGTCAAAGCGATGGTACTTCTCCATGAATAGCTGAAGATCTGCCATACGGAATCCATAGATGGACTGCTTCACATCACCTACATAAAATCGATTGTCTCCACAAGATACTAAGTTCACGATGGCTTCTTGTACGCCGTTCGTATCTTGGTATTCATCGACCATCACTTCTTTGAACGTATCTTGTAACTCTAGCGCCACCTCGGAGGGTTGCAATTTATCTCCCGATTCAGGGTCTACTAACAAGGCTAAACATAAATGTTCCAAATCAGAAAAATCGATCATACCCGCTTCTTGCTTTGCCTGTTGAAAGTCCTCATGGAATCGTTTCACTAGCCCAATGATACCTCGCATCAACGGCACTAAGTATTCCATTTGCTCTTTCCAATCTGCTTCTGTAATAGCAAAAACACTTTTAGGCATGGCTTGCAACATATCTTTTCCTTCAGTCAAAATAGCTTTAATTTCGCTGAGGATAGCTGGGTCGCCTTCATTCATAGCCTTCGTAGCACGAAGTACAGGAAAACTAAATCCCCCAATGCCGACTACACCTAGATGCATAGCATTCCAAGTGTCCGCTTTTTGCATGGCTTGCAGTAAGGTTTGTAGTTCGCTGACCTTCTCCATCCATTTGTCGAACCCATTGCCTAAGGTCGCCAAACGTTGTGCCTCTTCATAGCGCTCTAGAAGATACTCAATTTGACGTTGTTGTTCATCCCAAAATAGTGTCCCCCAGGTAGTTTCTCGCAAGGTCTGGTGTAAGGCGCTTTCATAGGTAGTACACACCTGATCTAACCAACGCATAGGCTGACTTTGAGCCAAAGCGAAGTTGTAGATTTGAAACACCGTGTCCCGTAAGACCTGGTCGGACCGTTCCGTACTGAACATATCGCTCACATCATAAATATTATACAACCCTTGTTCGTAGGCCTCTAGCAAAATCTTATCTAACACATCGTAGCGCATGAGCGCCAATTCCCCTTCATTACCGATAGTGAAAGATGGATCAATATCAAGTTTATAGAAATAACTGCGGATGACCCATTGGCAAAAGGAGTGTAATGTGGAAATATGGGCAGACGGCAACATATTCAGTTGTTCTTCTAAATACTCATCCCCTGTGGCTTGAAACTCCTCCGCTAGTTTCACACCGATGCGGGCTTTCATCTCTGCAGCCGCCGCCTTGGTGAAAGTCACCACCATCAGTTCTTGAATGCTTAACTCCCGCCGCTTCAGACGTTGTATCATGCGTTCTGCGAGGACCGCCGTTTTCCCTGCCCCCGCCGCTGCCGATACCAAGATCGTTTGGGACGGTAACTGCCCCGGTCTTGGCGCATCAATGGCGCTCTGTTGCGCATCAGTCCATTTCATAGGTAGCTCCTCCTGTTTGTAATGCTTCCATCTTCTCCAATGCTTCCTCTTCGGTCATGGTCTTAATATAGCGATATCTGTTGCGCGTTCCATCAAAGCGACATAAGGCTTGAAACTCACAATATTCACAAGGCCGTCGTTTATCCTTTTGGTACGGACTAATAGGAAACTCTCCATCCATCATCTGCGTACCACTGTTGGAAATAATTTGTTTTGTGTATTCCTTCATAAGACCAAATTGTTCTATGGTCTTCAAACTTTTGGATGTGCGACTATCTGGGGTGCCATCCTTTTTCAGAACAATCGGTACATAAGGGGAATTACTTTGGTAAGCCCTTGTCACATCTAAGGATTGTAACACATCACCATCTACAAAGTATCCACTGTTTTTCAATTGTTGGATATCAGCTTTTTCTTCCTCTGCCCGTCTGTGATTCACGACTTCCGACAATTTCACCTGCGGATTCCGCACATAGGTATAGAGGGCAGCCGCTGTACCAAGTCTATCCTGTGTATTCTTTTCCAATGCCAATAGATAGGTCATTAACTGCAATTTCAAACCATAGTAAATTTCATCAGCTCGCACCGTAGTGCCCCCTGATTTATAGTCGATGACCGCCGCATAATGTCCAAGAGGACCTCGATATTCATCGACACGGTCTATTTGACCGCGCAGTACGATACTTTCACCGTAGTTCTTACCCAACGGAATACGTACTGGGTACCAACCAGATTCGCCCATGCCAAAGCTTTGCTCTACTTCTGTAGTGGAAAACTCGCTCTTCTTTGACCAATCTACAAGGCGTGCTACCGTAGCCGATAAGGTGGACGTTAATCGAGTATACAATTGCGCCTCGTACGCATCTCGCTCCTCTGTGCCCATCACCGCATCGGCTGCTTCACGACATAAAGATTCTTGTTCTTCCTCTGTTACATCACGCCATTGTCGACCTTGTTGTAATAAATATTCCCCTAAATAGCGCAATGTCTCGTGAAGGAAGGTTCCGATTTCAGGGGCTCCAAAGGATTTCACCTTCCGTGGGGCTAAGCGCAATGCATATTGAGCATAAAAACTGTATGGGCAACGATGGTATCGTTCTAATCGTGTGACTGAACCCGTTAAGGCATCGCTACGTAGCAATAGCCCTCGCACAATGGACTGCTCAATGCGTGGCACTGTATTGGAATCAAACATACCTCGTGTGGCAAAGAATACTTCACCTCGATAGCCCGATTCCAATCCCCAATTATAAAGACTCCACCAAGTAGAAGCGATAGAATCTCCTTTCATAAGGGCACTCATGCGACTAGAAAAAAGCCCTAAACTTTGGGATGGTCGCCATAGGTAGTCCTGTTCTCGCCCTTCTGGCATAGATAGGGGCGCCTCTTCGATATCTTTCACAT
Source organism: uncultured Veillonella sp. (assembly GCA_963522415.1). Lineage (GTDB taxonomy): Bacteria > Bacillota > Negativicutes > Veillonellales > Veillonellaceae > F0422. The sequence continues at coordinate 74,714 of CAUQZV010000001.1, forward strand.
ACCCATATTGTTGTAACCTCCGCACCACCAAAGATGGTTCCATTTTGGACCCTTCTTCATCGGATGTGACATAGGACAGATGCAGTCCTTGGCTAGCACGAGTGCAGGCTAAATAGAACAAGAAATTTTCATTGAACATTTGTCCTAAAGCGCCTGCCGCCAGTTGCACACCTACCTTTGCTAAAGCAGTCCGCTCTTGGTCACGCAGAATGCCTTCATCCCCCATTTTGCGAGGGAATACCCCCTCATTGAGGCCCAGCACGTAGACTTCCTTCGCATCTGTCATATAGCTACGATCAATGGTAGTAATCGTCACATGGTCCAAGGATGGCGGTACCAAGGAGTAGGTCACTTCACTGAGTCCTTCCTCGATGATAAGCCCCATCTCCTCTGCGCTTAACTCCTCTGCTCCCGTCACAGACGCACATTCCTCTAGCAATTGAATGGCATGTTTATAGAGCTGTACATGGCTAGCACTTTCTTGTACATCCCCACGCGCTTCTGCTTCGTCATACCACTGTTTCAACTGCTCTGGAATATGCCAATCTTGCATAGTTTGGAACAGGAACTCACTCCATTCCTGTCCCCTATGTGACAATTTACAGAAATCATAGATTGGACGCAAATATTCTAGGACGCGCCTATGTAAGTCTTGCATCACAGCTCGTCGCTCTTCATCGTCCTCGCCGCCATAGGTCCACGCTTCTCGTAACCACGCTGCCCCTTGAATGCCGTATTCTAAACAATAATTTTCTAATCGGTCCACTTCTTCTCGTGTGAAAGGAGCAAAATCCGTTTTCAGTAAACGGAATACCGCATCATGGTCAAAGAAGGTGCGATACACATGGAATAAACCTTGCAAAAACTCCGCCAAAGGATGACTAGTCATCATCTTCCGTTGGTCTGAGAAGAAAGGGATGCCATAATTTAGGCATGCTTTTTCTAATACGTCACCATAGGACTCCATGTCCCGTAATATAATGGTGCAGTCTTTCCAGCGATGCCCCTCTACTTGACGATATGCCAAAATCTTACGGCATACTGCATCAGCTTCCCGCTCTCGATTGTAGGCACTCACCATAATCAACGAATCTTCAGTGGTGTTCGGTTTCATAGGTGTTCTAAAAAACTGTGTATTCAATTGTTGTAATACCGGTGTCCCACGATAGACGGTGTTCATGTCATGCACCACCGCCTCTGGATACCAAGTCATCATATCTCGGTACGTTTCCCACACACGGAAATACATAGAGCCCTTTCGACTGTGCACCTCTTCCTCTAAGGATGGCAAACTGATTGTCATATGGCAAGATTCACTAAGGGAAAACAACCGTTGAATCAAGCGATACTGCAAAGGTGTAAACCAATGGAATCCATCTACAAAGACATGACAATGCTTCATGAGTGGAGACTGTGGCAATAGGTCGATCAATGTTTCCATAGAATCTTGGACACCTAGCTCTTCCAAGGCTGCATCGTAGCGTTCTAACAACAAGGATAATTCTTGTAATTTACGGCCCAACACCATGGAATCTACATGTTCTACAGCTCCCGACAAGTCCTCTGGTGTCACGCCAAAGGCTTTACACTCCGTCAACAACCCTTGTATCACATCTCCAAAATGAGGTTGTTTCGCTGCCTGTTTAAACAAGTCCAACTCCCCTACGGATTGCTTTAACAACACCCGAAGGACTAATTTCTTGCCAATCTCCGACAGACCGCCTTCTTTCACTTTCCCCAAGGATTGATACACTTGGTAGGCTAGCCGTGTCATGCCCACTACGCGCACGGTGGTGAACCCTTTTTCTTGGCGGTACTCTGCGAGCTTCCGTTCCATCATATACGTGGCAGGGTCCGGCACAAGGACGATAATCTGATGCTCCGGATGGTCTTGTAAAATTCGTTCTATTTCTGCGAAACAAGCCGTGGTCTTTCCCGTGCCAGCTCCGCCAATATATAACTGTGGTTGCATGTCCAACTCCTTTTCCTCTCAACATGTTTCATCTATCTCTATCCTATCATGTCTAGGGCCGTTAGTAAAATTGCCAGGTCCCTCAGCAGATTGACCTGGCAATAGTATGTATGTAATTAACGGTATGCTACTCGTTTTGGTTGCATATCGTGAAAGTGCAAGCGCTCCTTCGCAGTAGCTTCCCAATCGGTGCCCGGTTTGCCATAGTTGGCATACGGATCAATGGACAAGCCACCACGTGGTGTAAATTCGCCCCACACTTCAATGTATTTAGGCTCCATCAATGCCACTAAATCTTTCATGATGATATTGATACAATCTTCGTGAAAGTCCCCATGGTTGCGGAAACTAAATAAATATAATTTTAAGGATTTACTTTCCACCAGTTTTTCATCTGGCACATAGGAAATGTAAATCGTTGCAAAGTCCGGTTGCCCCGTCATTGGACAAAGGCTTGTAAACTCTGGACAGTTGAATTTTACAAAATAGTCATTCCCTGGATGTTTATTAGGGAATGCTTCTAGCACTTGCGGTGCATAATCTGTAGGATAGTCCGTATGGCTACCTAAAGCATGAACACCTTGTAATTCTGCTGCATTACGACCACTACTCACGAACTAAAGCCTCCTTATTTTTATACACTACTTTCTCTAATGCATTGATGAGGAAGTAGCTCACCACACCACACACGAACTGACCTACTACAAGGGAACTTACTAATACCCAGTATGGAACTGGCAAGAAATAGGTCAACCAAATTGGTACAATCAATCCTGGTACAAAGGTAATGATAGGAATCAATACCCAGTTGCCAAAGCCTTGGCGCTTCGCAAGGACGATCAAACCTGTTGTCAATAATCCTACGATAGCTCCACCGATAGCATCCACTAAACCAAAACCGCCCATCACTGTATTACTGACAAAGTTCGCAATACCAAAGGCTGGAATGGTAAATGGGAAGATTGCTGACAATCCATAGAGCGCTGTGGCAATGCGCACTTGATACTGACCAAAGGCAAAGCCTTGTGTACTGATCATAAGCGCCAAGTACATAGCGATAGAAATGGCAGAAATCGTCAATCGTTGTGTGTTGTTAAATTGTTTCATTATAACTCCTTAGTTTTGTTTACAGACAGGAGGATCTCGAACTGTCTATCTAATACCTACTACAACATAGGTCGTAGTCACCTAGAACATTTCTAGGGTTTTGAAAAGTTCCGGGTATTCCAATGTACCATTGAGAGGCTCCGCATTATGATCTAATCGAATCCCCATCATATGCTCCCGGTCCAATCCTTCTGGTGGTTCTACACCAAAGTTATGTGCAAAATCATAACCCAACCGTGGGTAGTACACATTACTACCGTGCACGAACAAGTAGGCATATCCCATTTTACGCGCCAAGCGTTGGCCCTCTAGAATGAGCGCTCCTCCTACACCATGTCCACGCATAGACTGTGCTACCGCTAATAAACCTAGGATAAGTACTTCTTCATTACCTACTTTTCCACGCAAAAACATACCATATCCTGCAATGGCATTATCGATAACAGACACCAAAGATAACTTAGGAATATACGCATCGGACTCGCGCAATAATTCCACTAGTTTATATTCTCGCCCTGTACTGCGATCTGCATTGATATAGGCTTCACGCACGAGAGCTGTGACCGTATAAAATTCACGCTTTTTCTCTTCTCGTATAATCATAGTTCCTCCGGTTCATGATGAAAGTACACCAAATGGATTGCTAACCTTTAGTATACCGAATTTCTTCGATAATAGCAAATGCATTCCCCCTATTTCTTAGCTTTTTTCGCTAATCTAGCTTGTTCTTTTCGCTCTTGTTTCGCTAATCTTTCTTGCTCCTTAGCTTGCTGTTTGGCTAGTTGCGCTTCCTTCTTAGCCTGTTGTTTTGCTAATCGAGCTTGCTCTTTTGCTTGTTGTTTCGCCAACTTTTGTTCTGCTTGTAACTTAGCTCGCTCCGCCTTTGCTAAACGTTGTTGCTCTTTCTTCGCCAATATTTCTTGTTTTCGTTGCGCTTTCTCTAATTGGCGTTGTACTTTTGTATCTAGACGTTCTTGTTTGCGTTCTGCTTTTTGCAATAGAACCCATTCTTGTTTAGCAGTTTTCATAAGCGGTCGTTGTTCCTTTTGGGAGGTCTCCCATTGGTTCCCAGCCATAGCCTCTTGTACTTCTTCATCAATCGGTTGTAAGGCTATGTTTCCTTGGTTCTTCACCGAAGGCACTACTAATTCCAAATGACTTCGCTGAGAGGAGCCTTGTTGAGAGGTGCGCACTTGTACACCGCTGCGATTTGGCAACGCAGATGTATCAATCTGGAAGGCTTCCATTTTCTTTTGGATTTCTTCCTTCGTTAAGGCTGGTTCCACTGCGATTGGGGTACCCTCATCAGCACTATCTGATTGTGCTTTACCTGATTTTGCTTCTTCTTGTTCAATTTCATAATTCATAATAGAACGACGATTTTCATTGTACAATCGTAATGCCAACATACGGTCGCTTTCATTCATGGTCTCTCGACGTGCCACCACATCTGCCATCATCGGAATGAGTTCTTTTCTTATGAAAGCTCGTGATCCTAAGTCCACTCCTTTTGTATCCGTAATTGCTCCATGTTTCACCAAGGTCATGAGCGCTTGGTATTCCCAATCAGGAGGGCTCACTACACCATAGGGATTCGCCTCTGCTTGAGCCACTGTCAACCCGCCAGCTATCAATGCCAATGCTATATAATATCGCAATTGTTTCATATCTATATCCTTTCTATTATCCATGTCGTCCTACATACTGCGCCTTTGGAAAGTCTGCTAGCCAAGCTTCTTCGCCACTAGCACGGACAGACACGACTACCGCCGTAGCAGGACCGCCACTATGATCTAACTCATCATCGGTCATCTCTATAGATTCTATGGATGCCCCTTCCAAATAGCTGACCACCGTCAACTCTTGGCGTATGCCTCTAGAACCAATGGGTATTACACGAGATGTACTAGGATGTGCCAAGGCTCGTCGGATCTCATCATAGGTCACAATCCACTCTGGTTGTTCTAGCACCTCATGACCTACTAAAGGCTTCCCTAATACGTACACAGCATAGGGTTCTCCTGAGCCAAGCACTTCTGGCGCCCCTAACCCTAGAGCCGTAATCCCTACGGACGTAGTGCTCACTTTCATATTACTTTCATGGCTACCATTAATGGGCACATCAATACCAAGGGAATCCAATTCTTCTTGGACTCCTTGGACCACTGAGGTCACCACCGTATCATAGTCACCGCCAATGAGGTATTGTATGGCTTTCACAGTACCTCTTGCACATAGAATTTCCAGCATTGCCACACGCGCTACGAAGGCGCCCACCATGTCATAGGGCACGGCTAGCACATCATGTTCTTGCAACCCAATGCCACTGCTAATATCACTGGCAATGATCCAGTCTTCATCCGCTTTCAAGGAAAGTCTCGTTATATCACGCATTTCGCTTACCACCAAACACTCGATTCAGTTGACTCACTACAAGAGCTGCCCCTACATAGTTCAGCGCATAGGCTAAGGATAAAGGCACAAATAAAACAGCCACAACCTCTACACTTTGCATCATCCATGCAATGACTGCTAAACCAACCCCTACATTAATGATATACCCTAGTATACCACCAACTACATAAGAGAAAGATGAAGACATCCGCTTCATTATATATCCAATACTAGCCCCCGTACCTGCCATAATGACAGCTACCGCTACATGGATAGGTACGCTAAGAGGAAACCCCGTGGAAGCTGCGGTTGCTACATGACCTAAGGCCCCCAGTACAGCACCCGCTACGGGGCCTAACAGTAACGCCCCTACAAAAGCTGGCGATGAATCAAATCCAATGGAGTATACTCCAAAATGAATCTGCCCACCTATAGCGCAAAGGGCAATCAATATAGCATAGGTCGTAATAGTTCGTATATTCATAGTAATCTCTCCTACTAACAATTAATTCATACAATTTCTATGTTTATTATAGGTGACACAATCATATAAAGCAATCGTTCATACTCTTTTCATTTTCACCAAGTATACTCTATATAAAATCTCTTTAAACTCTTGTAGAAATACGCTACAATACATATATATTCTACGAATATAATTGAAAGGAGCCATTATGAAAGTCTTACTTGTTGAAGATGAAGAAATGTTAAATAATATTATTGCTAAACGTTTAAAAGTAGAATCTATGATTGTCGATCAATGCTATAACGGCGAAGATGGGCTAGATTATATTTCTACTTCTAGCTACGATGTGATCATCATGGATATTATGATGCCAAAAATGGATGGCCTTGCCGTAGTAAAACATATGCGTGAAGAAGGGAATAAAACTCCTGTCTTATTCCTAACTGCTAAAGATTCCTTAGAGGATAAAGTATCTGGTTTGAATCTAGGCGCTGATGATTATTTAGTGAAACCATTTGAATTTGAAGAACTAGTGGCTCGCATTTATGCTCTTGCACGCCGTGGTCGTAATCAAGCTGTAGAAGATATCATCGCTGGTCCGTTGCGAATTAACCAAAAAAGTCGCTCTGTCTTTCTTAACGATACTCCCGTTACATTAACCACTAAAGAGTTTGACCTACTTTTTTATTTAGCTAGTAATCAGAATATCGTCTTGTCTCGTCAACAAATTCTTGACCATGTATGGGAATATGATTATGAAAGTTATTCCAACCTCATCGATGTGTACATCAAAGACTTGCGCAAAAAAGTTGATATTGACGAATCCTTTAAGCTAATCCAAACTATACGTGGCGTAGGCTATATGTTCCGGACTGAGGAATAATCTATGATGCATATACTCAGACAATTTGGACAGTACATAGAGTCGCTTCTATTACGTGTTCCCTTAGTCTATAAGATTACAAGTTGGTACTCTATCTTCCTCTTATTAATGATAGGGCTTCTCGCCGCCTTTGTAATTCAATTTACCCATGTTTGGGATACCCATGAAATCCGCACAGATTTGCAAAAATCTGTTATTGAAGCAGCTAATAATGCTAAGAAATACAAACCTTATGAGGATGGTGTTTTCCTCTTAGTATATACCCATGATGGCATTGTTATTCGTGGTAATATACCAGATCAGTTCCCTGAAAACACACCGCCATCCTTTGATGCTATTACAGAAGTCTCTCAACAGGGGCACTCCTTCTTATACTATGATGCACCTATTCAGCATCGCCCGGGGGTGCAAGGCTATGTGCGAGGCATTGTTCCAATGACCTTTCTCGATAGAAAGTCAAATAACATGTTCTTCGCTTTATTGTTAGGGGGTATTCTCTTTGTCACAGTAGCTACCATTGGCGGCTATTGGATTATTCAACGCGGCTTAAAACCTGTTCGTACCGTAACAGACTTAGCTGCACAAATTTCATTAAAACGAGATTTGTCTGAACGTATTGAAAATATCCCCCAATCTGGAGATACCATGTATCAACTGGCATCTACCTTTAACCATATGCTCAGTAGTTTAGAGGATTCTTCTAATCGAGAGAAACGCTTCAATGCCAATATTTCTCACGAATTGCGAACCCCTATCGCTGTCATTCAAGCTGAAAGTGATTATGCTCGCCAATATGTAACAACAATTGAAGAAGCTAAGGAAAGCTTTCAAAATATTTTTACACAAAGTAAAAGTATGGCAGATATGGTATCCCAACTTCTAGAAATTGCCCGCCTTGATAACACTATGAATATTACAAAGTTACCCCTCTCCCTCTCTAATGTAGCAAATCAGTTAGCCTCTACCTATGCTCAGCTATGTCAGAGTAAAGGGCTTACTTTCACAAGTCATATCGATGAACACATCACTGTGCATGGCAATCAAATTTTATTACAGCAAGCTATGGCTAACCTTTTGGATAATGCTTTAAAGTTTGCTGATAGCACAATACATTTCGAGGTTTCTTTAGGAGAAACTATTCACATCTTTGTTCAAGATGATGGTATTGGTATACCACAGGAAAGTATCCCTATGATTTGGGATCGATTATACCAAGTAGACCCTTCTCGTACCTCAAAAGAAAACAAAGGTCTCGGTCTAGGATTATACCTCGTACAAAATGTAGTACAATTACACGAAGGTACTCTCCAAGTGGAAAGTACTCCCCACGAAAAAACACTCTTTGGTTTTTATTTACCAATTCATAAAGATACTGAAGAATAACAAAAGAGGATATCTGACGAGCGTCAGATATCCTCTTTTATATATACCACCTTATTCCAGATTCGGACGATTTCCATATACTTTCAATACTAAAGAGCCTATGACTATCATCCCCAAACCTGCCACTAAGAATACATAAGAAGTTCCCCAATAGGTTGCTACAATACTAGCAAATAGAGGTCCCATCATATTCCCTAATTGTTGGGATGTAGTAGCTAACCCAAATACTCGCCCACGCACTGATGGTTCTGTATTCACGGTCATGGCCGAACCAAGAGACGGAAAAATTCCTACAATAAATACTCCTATCAGTAACTGTAACACGCCAAACCACCAAAGTCCAAAAGGCATACTTTGCAATAATAATATAGTTCCTGTACCTAAAAGACCATAAGAAATGACTCTAAAATAACCACGTTTTTGTCCATAAGCCGCCCAAATATTGGTCATAATCATTCCCATAACACCACCGCCACTTAAAATGGATCCCGCTAACATAGCTGCCCCATCCATAGTTCCTTTTAACTCTCCTACATAAATAGCTACAATCGGTTGCAGCATAAGCATTACTGATTGCACTAGGAAGTATAGTCCTAAAATATGTAATAACACTTTATTACTAGCGGCCTCCTTTAAATCTTCTTTAAAAGAAGTCATTTTAACAGGTTCCACGCTATCTACTGTAGGCTCTTTCACAAATATAGCAATCACTGCGGTTACCACAAATAAAGTAACACCTGCTACAGCAAATACAGGACGCATACCCACTGCTAATTCTGTTATGCCTCCTGTTAAAGGGCCTATCGTATTGCCTAACACTAGTCCCATCTGAAAAATCCCCATAGCTGTTCCCACTCGCTCTTTTGGCACAGACAAAGATACCATAGTCATAGCAGCTGGCATAAATCCATTAGCAAAGCCCTGAAAGGCGCGAACCATTAAAAATTGATACTCGTTTTGTACAAATGCCCCCCATAAATAAGATATACCAATTAATATGCCTGCTCGGATAGCCATCAACTTTTTTCCATGTGCATCTGCTAATCGTCCCCATATAGGAGCCATAATGGCAGCAATACAAAAGGAGATAGAAAAGGATAACCCCGACCAAAGTGCTAATTGTTCTTGTTCCACTCCCAGTTCTAGTAAATATACGGGCAAAAAAGGGATAATCATAGTGTAACAAATGGCCAATAAAGACATTCCTATAGTTAAGATCCAAACCGCGACCATCCCTGTTTGCTGTAATCGTTTCATATTTCACATCCTTTATATTGATATACGTTCTAGTCATATTGTAACACAAATACCTTTTTACAACGCAAAAAGAGAGGATCCTTGACATCGTATCAAGTATCCTCTTCTTTTAGCAGTCATACAGTTATTATGCCTTATCATTTTTTACGTTGTTTAGTATTTTATTTAATATACTATACAAACTGCCTACTTCTTCTCGTGATAAGCCTAATTTTGATTCTATCAACTGTGGGATATGGTGAACTCTATTCTGTAATGATTTCCCTTTTGCGGTTAAAGTAATGACCATAGACCGTTCGTCTTCTTTTAACCGTTCACGGATAATCAAACCTTTTAACTCTAATTTTCGCAATAACGGAGTTAATGTACCAGAATCTAAAAAAAGTTTCTCCCCAATCATTTTTAGATTTAATTTCTTCCACTCCCAAATTACAGTCATAACGAGATATTGCGTATATGTTAACCCTAGTTCAGACAACTCTGGTTGGCATGCCCGTAATACTTCCTTGGCTGCTGCATACAGAGGAAACGCGACTTCCTTCTCTATTGATAGTGTTTCTTTCTCTTTCTTCATCTTGGACTTCCCTTAATACTTTACCTAATACCTTACACAGAAAACCGTCGATCAATCACATCTTGTAATGTTAAACTTTGCATATATTCACGTAGGTGGTTTTGTAAATGTTCCCACAATGGCAAGGTGCGACACCCTTGACTCATTGGACATGTGTTCACTTCTTCCTCTAAACAAGCCACAACGGCAATGGAGTCCTCTGTAGCCGCCAAAATATCATAGACTGTATAGTCTTTTGGCTCTTTTGTTAATTGGTAACCACCATACTTACCTCTAACACTTTTTACATATCCAGCTGCACTTAAACGCGCTACGATTCCTTCTAAATATTTATCAGAAATTCTTTGGCGCTCTGCCATTTCACGAATAGATACATTCCGATCTACACTGTGTTCCGCTAAATCAACTAAGATGCGTAATGCATATCGACCTTTAGTAGAAATTTTCATAAATAATACCTCTTCAAAAGTAGGATTTATACCTGATGTATATTATATATAGAATAACGAACTTTGTCTATATAGATTATGTACATAATTAGTACGCAAAATGCATAACTACCAATCATAATACGCATATACATAGGTTTATGAAGCATATTTTCACATTCTGAAAACCAATGTCTCACACCAGTGCACTTTTTACTTTTTATTTATTAGTCTATTTTATATGATTATATATCTTTTATAATTTTTTTGAATTAATTTTGCGAAAAGCTCTATCATAACTACTTATACTATGCTACAATAATGGTACTTAATGTATTTATTACTAGGAGGGTTCAACCATGTTAGAACGCGTATTCGCACTAAAAGAGCGAAATACTACGATCCGTACGGAAGTCCTAGCGGGACTTACCACATTTATTACAATGGCATACATATTGCTATTAGCACCTAATTTATTAAGTCTAGCTGGCATGGATAAGGATGCCGTATTAATTGCTACCGCCTTAGGTGGAGGTTTGGTCACTATCGCTATGGGAGTATTTGTTAATTATCCTATCGCATTAGCTCCCGGCGTTGGTTTATTAGCTTTCTATTCTTTCACCGTCGTCCTCGGTATGGGATTAACCTGGCAAACTGCATTAGGCGCTGTTTTTATTTCTGGCCTTGTATTCCTTATTCTAACCTTGACAAAGGTTCGTCAACTCATCATTGAAGCGATTCCTAGTTCTTTGAAAATCGCTATTACTGTGGGGATTGGCTTATTTATCTGTATTATCGGTTTAAAACTATCTGGTCTCATGACCATTGCCTTATCCTTACAACCAGGTACATTAAACGATATTGTCAGTGCAAAAGGGCATGGTGCTCCTGCTGCTTCTGAAACTTTATTAACATTAGGTAATCTAGGCAATCCAGAAGTATTACTATCTCTCTTTGGATTATTCTTCTCTGCAGCTTTGATGGCTCGTCGTATTCCTGGAGCACTATTAATTGGTGTGATCGTTACATCCATCATCGCTTATGTAACTGGAGTAGCTACCTTACCTAATACACTAAGTATTATGGCAGTTCCTGATTTCAGTAAAATTGCTTTTATGGAACTAGACATTGCCTCTGCTTTCCAAGTAGGTCTTGTAACCATCATTTTCTCTTTCACATTCGTTGAGCTATTTGACTCCATGGGTACACTGATTGCTACTGCCTCCAAAGCAGGCATTGCAGATCCAAAAAAAGGAGAGTTCCCAGGTCTTGGTAAAGCGATGATTGTAGACTCTCTTGGCGTTAGTTTCGGCGCTATGTTAGGTTCTAGCACAATTACTGCATTCGTTGAAAGTGCCGCCGGTGTAGGTGCTGGTGGTCGTACAGGCTTGACTGCTGTGACTTGTGGTGTAATGTTTATCCTTTGCTTATTCTTTGCTCCATTAATCGCTTTAGTACCGAATGCAGCTACAGCTCCTGTACTTATCTTAGTAGGGGCTCTAATGATGGAAGCCATCCGTGAAATCGACTTCTCCGATTGGACAGAAGGTTTCCCTGCATACTTAGTTATTGTATTAATGCCGTTTACATACAGCATTGCTAACGGTGTTGCAGCTGGTCTTATTGTATATCCTTTGATGAAGTTTATCACTGGCCGTCATAAAGATGTACACTGGTTTATGTATGTACTAGGTGCTATTGTATTGGCAAAATACATTTGGTTTGAATAATCAAATATACCATAGAATTGTAATATACATTTCATATATAGTAGAAATATAACTAAATAACTCCACATAAAACAGAGGAAAGTTGATGCAAAATTATCAACTTTCCTCTATTTTTATAGTGTACTACACAAAAGAGTCCTATGGGACCCTTTGTATACTTATTATATAATTATGACACAAATTAATGAATCATATACCTTACACTGGTATCACAGCAAATCGTCTTCGTACACGGCTTCTTCAAAGAATAGTGGCAACAAATCATCGCTATATTCGTTCATATCACGACCTGTCTTAGAGAATACCACAGATGCAGCAAAACGCATTAACTCTGCTTCGTTCTCCGGATTGTTCACAAATTCTTCAATGATTTTGTCCATATCTAAATGGCGTTTCATAATAAATCTCGCCAATTTACGACGATTCACTGGGTCATTCACCAATTCATCTACATCGATAATATACTCTGGCATTTTAATAGCAATATGCGTATGGATTCCGTCTTCTTTCATGATAACCTCCTAAACGATTAGCCCTATAGTAAGCACTTAGACCGTATATTCAGATACTACGGAATATAATCCGTACATCTATGATTATATGCTTCTATTATACCTTATTAACCCTGTAATACCTACCTCATACTCCTTAGCTTAATAACTAGATAGTCTAGATACGGCTTGTGCCAAACTGTCCTCATCCACAAACACTGTATCTAAGCACAGTCCATGGGCAGGTGCTGTTTTTCCGATTAATTGTCTATCTCCCTCACCAATGATACGTGGCACCTCCTCTGGTTGAAAGCGACCCAAACCTACATCCACCAAGAATCCCGCCATATTCCGCACCATGTGGTACACAAATCCATCTCCCAACACATGGATACGCACCGTCGTTCTATCTTGGATGACTTTCACAGCATGCATCGTTTTTACTGGATCCTGTACCGTCGTATTATGACCTTTGAAAGTACTAAAATTATGCGTTCCTTCTAGGGCCTGTGCCGCATGCCGCATCGCCTCTATATCTAACGGTTTGCGCACATGGTAGGCGTAACGCAGTTGCAATGGGTCTACCACGGCATCATTATGAATGGTATAAATGTATTCTTTTCCTTTCACATAATTCCGAGGATTCCAATCCGGCGGTAGCTCCTGTGCCTCACGGACTACGATATACGGTGGCATATGAGCGATGAGGGCACGCATCAGATTGTCTACGGGAATCTTTCCGGTCGTGGTGAACGCCACTACTTGCCCTCTAGCATGGACACCTGCATCGGTGCGCGAAGAGCCATAAATCCTGATGGGCTCATTGCACACCTTAGACAAAGCCTCTTCTAAATAGCCTTGCACCGTAGGTCCATTCTGTTGTCGCTGATATCCGCAGAGCTCTGTGCCATCATAAGCAACAATAAGCTGTATAGTTCTTGTCATATCTGGCATGTCCTATTCTTTCTACTATTTTTCTACCTTATGATATATATCTACGGCTAGCATATCTGTGACTAGCATATACAACTAGTTCTTATATGCCAAAGCCCCAGCGTAATACGGCTAGTACAATACTCACAATCACTACAGCGCCAATACCATAGGTATCTAATTGACTGTATTGCAATTCTTTCAATCGAGTACGCCCCTCTCCGCCTCGGTAGCAACGAGATTCCATAGCCACTGCCAATTCATCGGCACGGCGGAAGGCACTAATAAACAATGGCACTAATAGAGGCACCATATTTTTAGCCCGTTTTAGTAAGGATCCTGTAGTAAAATCAGCACCACGAGATTCTTGGGCTTTCATAATGCGATCCGTTTCCTCTAACAAAGTCGGAATAAATCGCAAAGCAATAGTCATCATCATCGCCAATTCATGGGCTGGCACACCAAAGCGTTTCCAAGGGTTTAAGAGTCTTTCAATACCGTCCGTCAATCGGATAGGGGACGTAGTATAGGTCAACAAAGAGGAGAATACGATTAAGAAAATCAATCGTCCTGCCATAAGACCGCCCAGATTAAGTCCTTCTCGACTGATGTGCAACCAACCATAGGTGAATAGGTATTCCCCCGGCGTAGTGAACACGTGAATGGCCAAGGTGAATACGATGATGATCCACAATGGTTTAATGGACAGCCACACGAGTCGCACTGGCAAACGAGACAGTCCCAAGCAACCAAAGGTAAAGGCCGCCACAAGGCTATAGGTCACCAAGCTATCGGCAAAGAAGATAGCAATGATGAAAATCATGGTGGCTATAATCTTAGCCCGTGGGTCCATGCGGTGGAGCAAAGAATCTCCTGGGAAGTACTGACCGATGGTAATATTACTTAGCATGGTGCACCTCCTTGAGATAGTCGTAAATATCTGCTACCGCCTCATTGACATGGACACGGTCGATATTGACAGGAATGTTCCGTTCTGCCAAGGCTTGTAATGTTTGCGACAATGGCGGTACATCCACGCCAGCAGATTGTAATTTCTCACGATCATTGTGGAAAATCTCGATAGGATTGCCGTCTAATAAGACTTGCCCTTGGTGCATCACGATTAAGCGATTCGCCATGCGAGAAATATCTTCCATATTATGGGATACAAGGATAACAGTAATCCCTTTTTCCTTGTGCAATTTCACAATTTCTCCAAAGATTTCTTCTCGTCCAAATGGATCTAACCCCGCAGAAGGCTCATCGAGGATTAAATAGTCTGGATCTAAGGCAATAACCCCGGCGATTGCCACACGGCGCATTTGTCCACCAGACAAATGGAATGGTGAACGTTCCGCATAGGTATCGTAGTCTAAGCCTACAAATTGCATGGCTTCTCGCACACGACGATCTACTTCCGCCTCATCAAAACCCAGATTTTTAGGTCCAAAGGCAATGTCTTTGGCGATGGTTTCTTCGAAGAGTTGATGCTCTGGATATTGGAATACCATACCTACTTTGTGACGTATTTGTTTGACTTCCTCTGTTTTACCTACTAAATCCACCCCATTGACTGTTACAGTACCTGATGTAGGATGTAACAGCCCATTCAGATGTTGTACTAAGGTAGATTTACCAGACCCAGTATGACCGATAATGCCTACAAACTCACCTTCGTGAATGGTCAAATTCACATCATGTAAGGCAGTTTTTTCAAAAGGGGTTCCCTGTCCATAGGTGTAGGTGACATGTTCTAATTGAATTGACATATGGCCTCCCCTAGTTCTTCGTTGGTAGTAATGCCCTTTGGCATAGCTACCCCTTTTTCTTGTAATCGCACTGCAATTTCTGACGGCACTGGCACATCTAGACCAAGGCCTTTTAAGGTATCTACATTCATAAACACATCTTTCGGTGCCCCTTCGTCGATGACCTTACCTTGTTTCATCACGATAATACGATCTGCCAAAGCTGCTTCTTCCATAAAGTGCGTAATGTACACGATAGTGATGCCTTCTTCTTTATTGAGGCGATACACCGTATCCATCACTTCCTTGCGACCCTTCGGATCTAACATCGCTGTCGGCTCATCTAAAATGATGCATTTCGGTTTCATCGCTAGTACACCGGCAATGGCGATACGTTGCTTTTGTCCCCCGGATAATAGATGAGGTCCATGCAACGCATAGTCCGACATGTTTACCGCTGCCAAAGCTGCGTCTACGCGGCTTCGAATCTCTGAGGCTGGCACTCCTAAGTTCTCTGGCCCAAACGCCACGTCTTCTTCCACAATAGCTGCCACAATTTGGTTATCTGGATTTTGGAACACCATACCTACATTTTGGCGAATATTCCAAATTAAATGCTCTTCTTTTGTATCCATTCCTAAAACGGTAACGGTACCAGATGTAGGTTGCAATAGGACATTAAAATGTTTGGCAAGGGTACTTTTGCCGCTCCCATTTGTCCCGATAATGCTAACAAACTCACCTTCATGAATGTGAACACTCACATCCTGCAAGGCGTGTACCTCACGGCCCATTTCGTCTTGGTACACATGACTCATATGGTCCGTACTGATCATAACTTGTTTCATCTTGTTTTTAGTTTCCTCTCTACGTAAGTACAATTGTTACTTCGTATTACAATCTACTTCATTATACCTTGTAGAGAGGTTTAGGACAATAGGCAACCTTGCGCAGGCTTAGGCAGTTAACAATATAATCTATTTTTTGAAAGCAATATGACGATAGCTTGTAAAAGCCAACCATTTCGCGAATGTCTCATTGAGGCTCTTGGATGTCTCAATATCTGCTATAAACTGAGCGTATTCCTCTGCGGATTGCACTTGAATTCCAAAGCCACGACCATTTAGTAATGGCACCCCTTGGTAGGTATACTCACGCAATGGAGCAATGGCTGTGATGACCCCCTCTCGCACAGAAATATATACTTTGTCACGTAAAATCAAAATATCGAAAGTACTTGGATATTGGTAGCTATCTCCTATCAACGGAATCGTATCACCCACATGGTATGTCGCACATTCAGGTCGTACTTTATCGACTGTTAGCCCTTCTACATCATAGTAGAACTCTTCAAAAATATCGCCACGGCCACGGACAGCATCGCCGATAAATGTATATAACTCTTCCCCTTTATCGAGGGTATCTTGAATAACACCGCAAGCCGCTGTCATATGGCTCACACGGTCAATTAAGATGAACTCACCCAATGTTTTATGCTTAGTGAAAGTATCTACCACAATCGGTTCTTGTAAGGTCAAAACACAACGAGCTATCTCATTTTTGCTTAATCCATCACGCTCCACATGGTCACCAGTGTTCACATCTACAGCATACCGAATTTTGCTCACAACGCCGGATACTAACTTAGTACCTGCCATGATAAGGTATTCTCTACCTTCTTGCAAGGTCGTATCATCCATCCAAAGCAAGGTAGTTTCTAACTTTGCACTGACCTGTAATTCTGTACCATTCACAATGACACAACCACGGGACACATCTACTTCACGATCTAATTGGATCGTCACCGCTTCCCCTGTATGAATTTCCTCAACAGAATCAAATCCACGAATCAAGGATTTTACCACTGCTGTTTCACCGCTTGGTAAGACGCACACTGTGTCATTCACACGAAGGGTACCACTTTCTACTTGGCCTTGGAACCCTCTAAAAGTATGGTCTGGTCGTGACACACGTTGTACTGGCAAATAGAATCCTTCTTCTTCAAAAGCTTGGATATCTACTGTTTCTAAATGGCCTAGTAAAGTATTGCCCTTATACCAAGGCATATGAGGAGAGTGAACAGTGATATTGTCACCTTCTGTTGCCGATACAGGAATGATAGCAATGTCTGCCAATTGCAATTCTTGTTGTAATGCTTGGATATCTGTTTGGATCTCTTGGAAGCGACTTTCACTATAGTCCACTAAGTCCATTTTATTCACTGCAAAGATAAAATGTTGGATCCCCATCAAAGCACAGATACGAGCGTGGCGACGAGTTTGCACCAATACACCTTGCTTCGCATCCACTAGAATGATCGCCAAATCCGCAAAGGAGGCTCCTACCGCCATGTTACGTGTATATTCTTCATGGCCCGGCGTATCTGCCACGATGAAGCTGCGATGATCCGTTGTGAAATAACGGTATGCCACATCGATGGTGATACCTTGCTCACGCTCTGCCATCAAACCGTCTAACAACAAGGAATAGTCAATTTTGCCACCACGACTACCTACCTTACTTTCTAGTTCAAGGGCTTCCTTTTGGTCTGCATATAATAATTTGGAATCGTATAAGATATGTCCAATCAATGTAGATTTTCCGTCATCTACACTGCCACATGTAATGAATTTCAATAAACTTTTCATTAGAAATAGCCCTCCCGTTTACGTCGTTCCATGCTACCTGCCGCTTCACTATCGATAACCCGTGTAGTTCGTTCAGAGGATACGGCACTCAATGTTTCTTCAATGATTTCATCTAAAGTGGCCGCATTCGATTCAATACCACCTGTCAATGGGTAACAACCTAAGGTACGGAATCGCACTAATTTATTTTCCACCGACTCCCCTTCTTGCAAGCGGAATCGCTCATCATCGACCATAATTAAATTACCATCTCGTTCCACCACTGGTCGTTCTGCTGCGAAGTACAATGGTACAATGTCGATATTTTCCCGTTTGATATATTGCCAAATATCTGTTTCTGTCCAGTTAGAGATTGGGAATACACGCATGCTTTCCCCTTTGTTGATTTTTGTGTTAAATAATTTCCACATTTCTGGACGTTGGTTCTTTGGATCCCACGCATGTTGTTCATTTCGGAAAGAAAAGATACGTTCTTTCGCACGAGATTTTTCTTCATCTCGACGACCCCCACCAAAGGCTGCATCAAAGCCATATTTGTCCAAGGCTTGTTTTAAAGCTTGTGTTTTCATAATATCTGTGTAGGCCGCACCAGAATCGAATGGGTTGATACCACGATCCACTCCATCCTGATTGATGTACTCTAGCATTTCGATGTCTAGTTTCTTCGCCACATTGTCACGGAAGTCGATCATCTCTTTGAACTTCCAAGTCGTGTTCACATGTAAAAATGGGAACGGTGGTTTTGCTGGATAAAAGGCTTTCATTGCTAAATGCAGCATCACCGAACTATCTTTCCCGATGGAATATAGCATCACTGGATTTTCACATTGTGCGGCTACCTCACGAATAATATATATAGCTTCCGCTTCTAATTCATCTAAATGAGAGAATTGACTCATATTGACCTCCTTAATAGGCATTACTTTCTTTTGCATTTACCGTAATTCGCTGCATCGTACCATCTACTTTTATAATATCCCAATGTAGCAAATGACCTTCTGTTCGCACTACCATGGTAGCGCCCTTACCACCCATGTCTTCTCCTAAAAAAAAGGAAATGGCTCCTACCGGGCATTCTTTTACGCAAGACACGCAACCCCAACAATCAGAAGGATAGGCGATATAAGCTTTCTTCGCCTCATCTTTGTAGATTAATGTCCCTGGGCATACTTGCTGGCATCTACCGCAACCGATACAAGTATCCTTATTAATTTGTATGCTCATAAGTATCCCCCTTTTCTACTAGTGGCCGTTGAAAGACCTGAAATTCACCATCTTTATATACGGAGTTGACGTACACCAATCCCTCATCGCTACAATTCGGGTAGTCACCATGTTCTCCAAAGCTGTGCCAACGTGTTTCCTTACGCCCTCCTAAATGAGCTACTAAAGCTCTGGCCACCACAATACGATCTCGCAATTCATAGAGGTAGGACAGTTCGTGTAATGTGCTCGCCTGTAGTTGCTCTACGTCTTTTGCTAAGGCTTCTAATTCTGATTTTGCAACACCTAAGCTTTCCTCTGTGTATTTGTAGGCTTGGCTGATACCACCGGCATAGACATCCATGATGTCCTGTAATCGTTGTTCCTTTGCCTCGATGTGGGCTAATGTAGAAGTATCATGAATACCGACTAGTATAGCACTATTATTTGCGTTGGTTTGTGCAGAATCATCATTAGTCCTAACTACTACAGATGAGTCGCTCATATGGGCTTGCAGATTGCCATCATTGGTACGGCTTAGTCTAGCATTGTCGTTAGCTCTCATTTGCGTAGTATAACGTTTCACGATAACATCAATTGTTTCCCTATACCACGGTTCATTTCCTACAGACAATACTTCTCCTTCTTCTTGGTACCGTCGTACAATCTCATCCCCAGCTATTTCACCTTCTGCTAAAGCACCTGTAACATATTTTTGAGGAGCTCCCCCTGCCACATCACCAGCCGCAAATAGGTTAGTGATAGTCGTTTCTCGATGCGTATCAACCCAATAACCACTCGCTGTATGACCGCCTACAATATAAGGCTCTGTGCCTTCAATTTCTACATTTTCTGTGGCAGGTCCTTGACCACGTTCTACCCAACGCAATGTTTGGCTTGGCGCCATGTTGAGGTAGGCTTTCAGTAAGTCTTGCTCTTGGTCTGGAGAAATCCCCTTCGTTCCTAAATAACAAGGGCCTCTGCCTTCCACCTGTTCCTGTACGGTACCATACACACGTTGGGAAGTAGTGATACCATATACACTTTCATAGTTCTCGCCAAGACCATTAATTTGTTTCGCCCCTACCCCTTGGGCGATAGTCCCTGTAGGTGCGATGGTATCTTTACAACGAAGGGCAATGAACCGCATCTCTAAGGTGGTCATCTCCGCTCCTTGCAAGATACCCATCGCATAGCCTGCCCCTGTATTGAACGGGGAATACCACATTTTATGACGAGAGAATCCTGGATTATTAGGCTTATAAACCCCAGAGGCACCGCCAGTGGCGCATATCACGTAGGTCGCTTCAACCTCATAGATAGTACCCGTTTCCTTGTGGAATCCTACAGCACCATAGATGCGATTATCTCTTACGATGTAGTCGGTGATGACTAGTTGGTTAATCACCTGACAATTTTTCAATGATTCCACAGCACTTGCCAAGATAGGCTTAATATTTTCACCATTAATTTTAATATTTCGATTCCCACGAGCTACGTAATTACCTTGGTCATCTTTCAAAATCACCAACCCTAATCGTTCTAACTCATGGACCGTTCCGTTCACTCGTTCGCACATCGTACGCAACAAGTCATCTCGCACAATGCCCTCCGCATCCTTCGTGGCGTAATCCACATAATCTTGGACCGTGCGGTTCGGCAAAATATAACAGTTGATGGCATTCACCCCTGCTGCCAAACAGCCACTTCGTTTAATATGAGCTTTCTCTGCCACGATTATGTGGGCATCGCTGGCTTTTCCTATAGTTAACGCTGCATAACAACCGGCCGTCCCTCCGCCGATAATCAGCACATCCGTGCGCAGTCGCTCTTTCTTTCCTAACATCTTATGCATCCTTTCCTTCCATGCGTATATACCCTTGTATATATTGGTTCTGTTCTATCTATAATTTCTAAAATATACTAGTAGTTATTTCCATACCAGCTATATCTTCTAATCATTTCATACGCATTTGATATATATGGCATAACATCCTTCTAGCCTATACTACAACTACAGATAGCTAGCTAATATCATCTATCTTCATTACTATCATACCTAATAGATTCCTAAATATAGAACAAGCTACTTGTATTCATACCTTCGTTTTCCACTAGATACGTTGCCCTATCGTCGTAGATACAAATCCTTGAAATTAACACATCCACCGCATCACCTACTTTGAAAGCATGTCCATCGATAGTATGATTCGCCACCAGTACTAGCTCACCAATACGTACGGTCACTTCCAAACGATTCCCTTTGAACAAAATATGTTCAATATGACCTAGCTCCACCACGCTGCGATAGCGGTGTAATGACCCTTGGGGATGAATACTGATATATTCAGGTCTAATTAAGGCTTCTTTTACATTGTCGATTTTCTGAAAGCCCTTTAACACGTCATATCCTTCTACCACAGAAGACTTCCCTAAGAACTTAGCCACAAAAGGAGTCTCTGGGTTGCAGTAAATCTCCTGTGGCGTTCCCACTTGTTCAATACGACCTTTATTGGTCACCACAATTTGATCCGCCATTTCTAAAGCCTCTTCTTGGTCATGTGTGACAAAGATAGTAGTAATCCCAATCTGCTGAATCGTATTACGTAACCACATGCGAAGTTCTTCTTTTACCTTCGCATCGATGGCTGCAAAGGGTTCATCCAAGAGCAATACCTCTGGATTCGGTGCCAACGCTCTCGCAAAGGCAACCCGTTGCCGTTGTCCGCCCGACAGTTGACTCGGATATCTATCTTCTAATCCACTAAGGCCAATGAGTTCGATGAGCTCCGTCACACGGCGACGAATTTCGTCTTTACTCACTTTTTTTACAGTCAAGCCAAAGGCAATGTTATCAAAGACCGTCATATAGCGAAACAATGCATAACTTTGAAACAAAAAACCAATCCCTCGGTCTGCAGGCGCCACGTCATTGACCCGTGTACCATTGATACAGATATCACCTCGATCTGGCGTTTCCAATCCAGCAATCATTCGTAATATGGTTGTCTTCCCACTACCACTAGGACCTAAAAGGGCTACTAAGCTGCCCTTCTCAATGGATAAGGACACATCTTTCGAAGCCTGAAAGTCTCCATAATTTTTATATATATTCGATAAACTAACGTACATGTATTTCCTCCCTCTACCTGTATCGATGACGATTATTACCGATGGCTAGCTTTATGCGCCGCATAGGTACGCAAACCAATCATGATGAAAGCCAATAGAATCAACACCGACGATACACTAAAGGATGCTACCACGGCGCTTTCAGTACCAGACATATAGAGCGCATCGATTTCTAATGGCAAGGTAAATGTAGAGCCCCTCGCCTTAGATACAGCCGCCACTGCACCGAATTCACCCATAGCACGGGCCCCGCACAAGATAATTCCATACAACAAAGGCCATTTGATGTGAGGAAAGGTGATATCCTTAAAAATACGCCATCCCGAAGCCCCCATCAAAGCGGCTGCTTCCTCTTCTTCTCGACCTTGATTCAGCAAGACTGGCAAGATTTCACGGAATACAAAGGGCATGGTCATGAATACAGTAACCAAGATAACCCCTGGTATAGCAAACACAATACGAATGTCTAACCCTGTCCACGCATTGAACTGATTGATGTATGGTCCTAACCATCCCAATCGACCGAAAGTAAGTAAAAAGGCTAAGCCCGCAATAACAGGAGATACAGAAAAAGGTATATCTGCCAAAGTAGCTATCAATGTTTTACCAGGAAAATCAAATTTCGATATCGCAAAAGCCGCTGCCACTCCAAAGATAGCACTCACCAACATAGCGATGACCATCACCAGAATGGTCATCCCCAAAGATTTCATCACATAGACGGTGCTAATAGACTGCACATAGAACTGCCACCCTAAGGATAAGGACTGAAACACTACCGAAAGCATAGGAATAAGGAGCATAAAAATAATGAAAATCCAAGCTAATAGAATTAACAAAGTAGAACCATATCGTCCTTTCATAGCTTCCTTACCTCCCTTTAATACGCTTTGCGTGATGATTCTGAATCAGATTCACGACTAATAATATAGAAAACGAAATGCCTAATAGCACAATGGCAATGGCCGTAGCACTGCTATAGTCGGCATAATTTAACTTTTGCATAATCACATAGGACACAGCCTGTGTGTGATTTTTAAAACTATTCCCTGAAATGTAAATAATACTACCATATTCGCCAATCCCTCTAGCAAAGGCCAAGCTAAAACCAGTCAATAAGGACGGTAATAATTCAGGAAAAATGACTTGTCGGTACAATCTAAATTTGCTAGCTCCCATCATGAAAGCTGCCTCTTCATAAATAGGATCTAATGTTTCTAGCACCGGTTCCAAGGACCGCACCACAAAGGGAATCCCTACAAATACGAGGGCTACCACAATCCCAATTTGACTGTAAGCCACGTGAATCCCCCACTGTGACAAGATGGATCCAAACCAACCTGTATCGGTATACAGTTTCGATAAAGTAATCCCTGCCACCGCTGTGGGTAGGGCAAAGGGAAGCTCTATCATACTATTTAGTAAAGCTTTCCCTGGAAAGGTATACCGCACCAGTACCCAAGCCAAGATAAACCCAAAGACCACATTGATAGCTGCTGCTATAGCTGCTGTTCCCAAGCTAGTTTTAAAAGCTTGTATGACATTCGCTTTTGTAAGCAATACTTTCCACGTGTCCCAAGGCAAGGACAATCCATGGGAAAACACGGACCCTAAAGGGATAATGATACAGATCGATAATAAGGCAATGGTAATGCCCAAGGACAAGCCCATACCAGGAATGATCCGTGTCGATGTAGGACGTATGATTCGTGAAAGCCACGATGTATTAGGTTCCATAGATTTCATCAAATACCCCACCTTCATCAAAAAACTTTTTATACACTACATCCCAGCCACCATAAGCATGGATCGTTGTTAACTCTATCTTATGGTTAAAAGTCGAAGAAAACTCCTCTAAAATAGCTGAATTGGACGGTCTAAATCCATAGGAGCCAATCAATCGCTGTCCCTCATCGGAATATAAATACTGGATATAATCACGAGCTACCTCTGTAGTCTGATCCCTGTCTGTTATGCCTTTTACAAGCGCTACATTTGGTTCTGCGACGATGCTCGTTTTCGGTGTCACCACCTCATATTGACCTGGGTAGTTTTTCACAATTTGCAAGGCTTCATTTTCCCAAATCAACAGCACGTCACCTTGTTTATTTTCTACGAACGTCGTCGCTGCACTACGAGCGCCAGCATCTAAGACTTTCACATGGTCATAGAGAGATTTCACATACCCTTTGGCACCCGTTTCTGTGCCGTATGCTCTAAGTCCATGATCCCAAGCCGCCATGAATATCCAACAGGCCGCACTAGAACTCTTAGGGTCGGGAGCTACGATGGAGATCCCAGCCCGTTCTAAATCTTCCCAACCTTGTATGTGCTGAGGATTATCCTTACGCACCAAGAATACGATAGTCGACGTATAGGGAGCCGAATGATTGGGGAACATCGCTTCCCAATTTGTATCAAGCAAATGTACACGATTCAACATTTCAATATCTTGCGAAGACCCTAAGGATACAACATCGGCATCATTCCCTTCAATGATGGACCGAGCCTGTGCACTGGAACCACCATGAGATTGCGTGACATGCACATCCTTGCCTGTGAGAACTCGGTAATGCTCTCGGAATAGGCGATTGTAATCTTCGTAAAACTCACGAGTACTATCATAGGACACATTCGTAATGTGTACCTCATTACCTACTATTTTTGGCTCTTTCATACATCCTGTGAAAGTCCCTATACATACAATGCCTATCATGGCGATGAGCCA
Source organism: uncultured Veillonella sp. (assembly GCA_963522415.1). Taxonomy (GTDB): domain Bacteria; phylum Bacillota; class Negativicutes; order Veillonellales; family Veillonellaceae; genus F0422. Next base: position 99,791 of record CAUQZV010000001.1, read on the forward strand.
GTTCCTATATCGTTTTCGTTTCATATATCCTCCATCGTCATGTCTAAGGCACATTACTATCGTGTTGTTTAGCAAAACATTACACACAATCTCCTACTTGTTTCTAATATGCTCTACGCCTTTAGATAAAATTCCGTACACTCTATTAATACATAGTATATAAATCTACTGATTCCATATATGGTTTATTAGTATCTAGAAAAAATACTCCCATATATTTCATTAAATACTTCAAATCTGTGAATACATGCTTAAAAGCCATAGTCTAATATGTACTAGGCATCGAAAATCCCTGTCGATAAATAGCGTTCCCCACCATCTGGTAATAATACAACAATATTCTTATCCTTATAAGCAGGATCCTGACCAATTTGTATAGCCGCTTGTAAGGCAGATCCAGAAGAAATGCCTAACAGCAAACCTTCTGTTTTAGCGATAGTCCGTGTACATGCGTAGGCATCTTCTGTAGAAACTGTAACAATCTTATCTAACAGCTTAGTATCCAATACATCCGGGATAAATCCTGCTCCAATTCCTTGAATACCATGAGGACCTGCTTCCTTACCAGATAATACGGCAGATGTAGTCGGCTCTACACCGATAATTTGTACATTTTGGTTTTTCTCTTTCAAATAGCGACCCACCCCTGTCACAGTTCCGCCAGTACCAATGGAAGAAATAAATACATCTACTTCGCCATTTGTATCCTTCCAAATCTCTGGACCTGTAGTCTCATAATGTGTATTCGGGTTCGCCGGGTTAGTGAACTGTTGCAAGATGAAAGCATTACCATGTATCTGTTGCAATTCCTCAGCTACTCGGATACTGCCTTTCATCCCTTCTATACCCGGTGAAAGTACTACTAACGCCCCTAAAGCTCGTACAATACGTTGTCGCTCCACACTCATTGTATCGGGCATGACAAGAATTAACTTAAGACCCATCTGCGCCGCCACAAAGGCAAGACCAATCCCCGTATTACCACTAGTAGGCTCAATCAGTACCGTATCTTTTTGTATTACACCAGAGTCAATGCCCTGTTTAATCATGCCGTAAGCAACACGATCCTTCACACTGCCCAATGGATTAAAATATTCTAATTTTCCTAACAACCGACCATTCAATTGATGTAGCTTTGTAAAAGCATCCAATGCTACCAAAGGCGTAGAGCCTATTAAATCTGTTACGTGCTGGTACATGATTGGTTCCCCCTTACTGCTGTATTTTTTATGTATTCTACTCGCTGGTTAATATATACTACGTAATATGTAGTGAACATATATCTATCTGCTGTTATAGTTTGATCATTAATCTATAAAATTAATATATTGATAATATCTATATCTAATTTTATAAATATATATTTTTATTTTATATTTACTACATATGTATCGACATATGTTTATAGATAGCATCTAGTTATTGCTCTATACAAAGCTATAATAACGTCTACTATTGTATATTCTTATTCCTATGTAGTCAATTGGATATAAACTATAGAACACTATAGGGTAAAACTATATACATAAATATGCAAATTCAAAAATGAGAATTGTTATTTGTTATTTTATGTGTAGAGATAAAAAAAAGACACCTTCAGGTGTCCTAATATATATATTACTTTTGATATATTGAGTGAAAAGAGCTCTCTTTGTACCTTGTCAGTTGCGACTTCCTATGTGGTCCTAGCTGTGGATTTTGTACGCCCCTTTGGGGCTCCAAAATCTTACGCAAATGCTTTTATCCGTTATCCTTTTGTTCCTGTCTGTGGATTTTATACGCCCTTTTAGGGCTTTAAAATCTTACGTCAGGAACTAAGCGATACTCTAAGATTTGCGCGTCGCTTCGCTCCTTCAAATCATGAGTCCTGCTTATCCCAGGCCTTATCATATATAACTTAGTTACTACTTGATCAATCTGGCTGGAAACGGCCAGACCAAAATAATATATTAAACGAGAAAATAAAAAAGACGCCTTTCGGCGTCTTTTTTATTTTCTTAATCAGCAACTTCCTATCCTTCCAGGCCGTTTCCAGCCAAGTACTTTCGGCGTTTACGAGCTTAACTACTGTGTTC
>CAUQZV010000002.1:0-99258 GCA_963522415.1 uncultured Veillonella sp.
TGGAAGTGCTGTAAGGCATGGAGCTGACTGGTACTAATAGATCGAGGGCTTTACTAGAGAGCCAACTTTGTAGGAGCGAAAGCGACGCACAAAGTTGTGTGAATCAGTATGTCGGTTGTAAGAATTTCCACGACCGAAGGGAGTGAAGAAATTCCACAAAACCGACGAACTTAAGCTGATTTACGATATGAACTGGTATGTTAATACTAAAATTTATAAGTTAACAAATTATCTTTCTATGTAGTTTTCAGGGAACACCCTGAAAAATTCAGTGACGATGGCTACGAGGAACCACCTGTTCCCATCCCGAACACAGTAGTTAAGCTCGTAAACGCCGAAAGTACTTGGCTGGAAACGGCCTGGGAGGATAGGAAGTTGCTGATTTGCATTAGCGGGGGCTAGCGTTCGCTAGCCCAGCTAAATACCTTGGTTCTGCTACAAGAATCACTTGACAAAGTATCAACTTTACGTTATACTAATAAAGTCGTAAAGATAGGGGTATAGCTCAATTGGTAGAGTAGCGGTCTCCAAAACCGTTGGTTGTGGGTTCAAGTCCTACTGCCCCTGCCAACTAAATTACATATGACTCAGTAGCTCAGCTGGATAGAGTGTTTGACTACGAATCAAAAGGTCGGGGGTTCGAATCCCTCCTGGGTCACCATCTTATGCGGGAGTGGCGGAATTGGCAGACGCACCAGACTTAGGATCTGGCGCCATTGGCGTGGGGGTTCAAGTCCCTTCTCCCGCACCAATTTTGAAGATAAGCGAATAGTCATATTCGCTTTTTTTGTATATATCTTGTAGAATAGTATTGTTAATAAATGTATTAAAAAGGAGGTTGCTATGAAAGTTACAGACTTAAGCTTTTTAGCATCTGCGATTTCTGGATTACGTGAAACTCGTTGGAACAAAGAAATTTTCAAAGCCTTTTTCTTCGGTCTTACTGTTGGTGCGTATTTGATATATGCAGCCCTTCATTACATTGAAGAATCCACAAATACGGCGATTAAAGAAAACTTAGAATAATGATAGGGGCTATAGATAACTATAGCCTTTTTCTTATATATCTGATTATACTAGAACATTTTATGCATGTAGATAATATATAAAAGTTTAACTACATATGTTTAGCTAGTATTGAAATCATAAGCTTTTTAGTATATATGTATTCCTAAAAGAATAGGCAATATTCACAAAAGATTGCTCTTTTTGTTTTAAAAATAAGTAAGTTTATTAGTATAGTAGGGGCTACAGATATAGAAGTGACAAGAAAGGAAATAGTATATGTCGATGACATATAAACCTATATTAGATATAGAATCAACAATGAAAGATACCATAGAAGCCTTTTATAGAAAAGGAGCTACACAAATCTATGGATTAGGAGGTTCTCAGAAATCGTTTATCTATAGTCAAGCTATGATACACGATACACAACGACAGACTTTGATTGTCACTCATGACAAAGCGCACAAAGAAATGTGGGAGCGAGATATACAATGTCTTTTACCAGAAGTTAAGGTATTATCGTATCCCATTGTGGATCGAGCTCTTGCCCAATGGACCGCAAAGAGTTTAGACACGCAGGCAAAACGAATGGAAGTTTTAGGTAACCTAGCGTTAGGCAAGCCAGTGATTGTATTGGCTACCGTAGAAGAGGCAAGTCAGTTTGTAGGAGCTCCTTCTTCTGTGTTAGCTCATATGATAACTCTACAGGTAGAGCAAGATATAGATCAACAACATCTGTTGGAAAAATTAGTGCAAATTGGATATGAACGAGTGGACCAGGTGGAATATCGTGGTCATTTTAGCGTACGCGGAGATATCGTAGATATATTCCCTATCCAAAGTGAATCTCCCTATCGTATTGAGTTCTTTGGTGATACTATTGATACGATGCGTCAATTCAATGTAGATTCACAACGGTTTATAGGGGAAGTTGAGGAATGTATGGTGTTGCCTATCCATGCAGAGAGTGATGAGGAAACATACTCTATTCTTTCCTATTTAGACCAAGGTCTATTAATTTTGGATGAGCCGAAACGATTAGAAGAAGCTTTAGGAAAAGTGCATAAAGAAGATTCTACGAATGAAGAGTTATATATGCTGTGGAAAGATTGGAAAGCATCTTCTAAGGCACATACAACTATTTTATTCAGTATGATGCAACGTTCTGCTGGATGGGGGAAGGTACACACTATCGGTATGATGGGGAAATCTATCGCCTCTTATGAACGGCAGATTCCGATGCTCATGGATGATATTAAGTTTAATGCTTCTTTAGAACGACAAATTGTGTTGGTATTGCACAATCAGCAACGCCGTGAAGTCGTAGAAAATGCGTTAGTAGAGAATAAAATATCCTATGTGCATCGAGAGCACTGGGAATGGACTGCGCCGGCTGTGCTCATTGTGGAGGGGATCCTTTCAGAGGGATTTGAATTACCTCATTCTAACCTGACTGTCATCACAGAAGGGAATATATTTGGCTTTCAGAAGAAAAAAATTCGGAAGAAAGTGGAAAAGGGGCAGGAAATTAAATATTTTACCGATATCAGTGTAGGTGATTATGTTGTACATAGCATCCACGGTATTGGTAAATATCGAGGGCTAAAGACGATTGATACGGAAGGCATTCATCGAGACTATATTGAAATCGATTATGCGGGTACGGATCGACTTTTCTTGCCAGCAGACCATTTGGACCAACTGCAAAAATACATTGGTAATGAAGGGGTTACACCGAAATTACATAAAATGGGCGGTAAAGAATGGATTAAAACAAAAACAAAAGCTCAAAAATCCATTGATGATTTGGCGGATACATTGGTGGAACTCTATGCAAAACGAGAACTTATTGAGGGTTATGCATTTTTACCAGACCAACCATGGCAACGTGAGTTTGAAGACCAGTTTCCATATGAAGAAACAGATGACCAATTGCAAGCTATCCAAGAAATTAAAGAATCGATGGAATCTCCACGTCCAATGGATAGATTGTTATGCGGTGACGTAGGATTTGGTAAGACAGAAGTGGCTATGAGGGCTATGTTCAAAGCTGTCATGAGTGGGAAGCAAGTAGCTATGCTAGTACCAACTACAGTATTATCAGAGCAACATTTTAAAACATTCATGTATCGATTTTTACAGTTTGGAGTTCGCGTAGAAGTATTAAATCGATTCTGTTCTGCCAAAGAGAAGAAGGATATCATCAAAGCCGTACAAGATGGACAGGTAGATATCTTAATCGGTACCCATGCCCTATTGAGTAAGCAAATACAGTTCAAAAAGCTAGGTCTATTAGTGGTGGATGAAGAACAGCGATTCGGGGTAGCACAAAAAGAAAAATGGAAACAATGGGCTACGAATATTGATATTTTAACCCTTAGTGCCACACCGATTCCACGGACTTTGCATATGTCCTTGGTAGGGGTTCGTGAAATGAGTGTAATCCATACACCGCCAATGGAGCGGTTGCCAGTACAAACCTATGTGGTCGAGTTCGACATGCAAGTAGTAACAGAGGCCATACGTCGTGAACTGCAGCGGGGTGGGCAGGTGTATTTTGTGTATAACAAGGTACAGTCCATTACGCATATGGAAGAGCAATTACAACGTGCTATGCCGGACTTACGTATTGCGGTGGCACATGGTCAAATGGCAGGGGCTATGATGGAACATGTGATGCAAGACTTTACAGAAGGGCAATATGATGTGCTCTTATGTACGAGCATTATCGAAACGGGCTTAGATATACCGAATGCTAATACCATTATTATCTATGATGCAGATCATTTGGGACTTTCACAGTTGTATCAAATGCGAGGACGAGTAGGACGGTCCAGCCAGCGGGCCTATGCATATTTCATGTATCGTCCAGATAAGGTTCTGAATGAAAGTGCCGAAAAACGGTTGAAAGCCATCCAAGAGTTTACCGAATTGGGTGCAGGATTTAAATTAGCCATGCGAGATATGGAAATTCGAGGGGCAGGCAATTTATTAGGGGCTCAACAGCATGGTAATATCGCAGCAGTCGGCTTTGCTATGTATGCTGCGATGTTAGAAGAAGCTATCGCGAAAGCACAGAAAAAAGACATGCCAGAACGGCCATTGCCAGCGCCAGTGGTGGATGTGGGCATCGATGCTTTCATTGACAGTGCTTATATCCATGATGAGGCTCGAAAGATTTCTGTGTACCAACGTCTATTGCAAATCGATACAAAAGCAGGTTTAGATGATTTTGTGGATGAATTGATTGACCGTTTTGGATCTCCGACGAAACCAGTGGAACGCCTCATCAAGTTAGCTGGTATCAAAGAGCGTGCGCGTGCGTTAGGTATAAAGAGCGTCATTCGTAAAGAGGGGGACATTCTATTCACTTGGCAAGATGAATCAAAAATGGAAGATTGGGATATGGGCGCCATCAGTGAAGATATATGGAAGCATATGAAACATCGTGGGTCGAATCCAACAGTATGGACATACACTTTACAAACTGGTGATGTGATCCGCCAGGTAGAACAGGTAATGAGTGAGTTTGAACGGAAACTTCCAAAGGAGGGCTAGTATGACAGGATTTATGAAAGGAGCTATGATTTTAACCGTAGCAGGACTACTGGTGAAAGTCATAGGCGCTATCAGTAAGGTCATTGTAGCCCGTATTTTGGGCGGTGAAGGGGTAGGGCTCTACCAAATGGCCTATTCCCTGTACCAACTCATCATTAGTATTGGCGCAGCAGGGTTACCACTAGCAATTTCTATTATGATTGCTCGCAAAGTAGGCCAAGAGGACTATCGAGGGGCAAGGCATATCTTCAAGGTCGCATTGACCACCATGGGACTTATGGGGGTATTGCTGAGTATAGGGTTTTACTTTGCCATACCCTATGTCATCGATGTAGGGTTAATCACAGATAACAGAGCAGAAGGAGCTTTATTAGCAGTAGCACCTGCCATTGGTATTGTATCCTTGCTAGCATGCTTTCGGGGATACTTTCAAGGATTTCAAAACATGCTACCTACCGGTATATCACAGGTGTGCGAGCAGTTAGGACGTGTACTTGTGATGGTAGGGGCAGCTATCTATTTCTTACCACAGGGCATTGAATTGGCATCTAGTCGTGCGGCCTTATCTTCTGTCATTGGTGTAGGTTTAGGATTCCTAGTGTTGCTCTACTATTATGGACGAGACCCTAAATTAGAAGGTCAAAACTATCCATTAGAATCACCGAAATCGATTATAAAAGAATTAATTGTGTTGGCCGTTCCTGTGGCATTGGCGAATATTATGATTCCTCTCATAGGGGCTATCGACTTGTGGTTGGTGCCACAACAGCTGATGCTGTCGGGATATGGTAAAGAAGAGGCGACTACAGCCTTTGGATATTTGACAGGCATGGCGACTTCCTTAATTAGTTTACCTGTGATCGTGACCATGTCGCTAGCCACTAGTTTAGTGCCTGCTATTTCTCGATTACATAATGAACGAGATCAGCAAGAAATCCATCATCGTATGGGAACGGCGCTACAGATGACGAATATTGTGACCATTCCTGCCTTTGTGGGATTATGCGTGTTAGCCACACCTATTTCTCAGATGATGTTCAACACGCCTCATGCAGGGGGGGCCATTGCGGTTCTTAGTGCTAGCATTTGGCTACTAGGGGTACAACAGGTCACCACAGGGGCCTTACAGGGTTTAGGACGGACGGCAATCCCTATGTTCACATTACTATTAGGAGCTGTCTTGAAAGTCTTGTTGAACCTCTATCTAACTCCCCAATGGGGCATCGAAGGGGCTGCGTGGGCTACGAATATAGATTTTGGTATGGCTGCGATAGCGAACTTGTATATACTGTATCGCAGTACATCGTTCCAGGTATCTTTCATAGAAATTGGGAAAATAATATTCTCCTCCTTAGCCATGGGGGGCGGTACGGTGATGGTTTATAATGTTATGAGCACCATCCTATCGAATACGATGAGCGTGGCACTATCTATCGTTCTGGGAATTCTATTCTATGTGGTGGCACTCAGCATCACGAAAACGATGGAGTTGAAAGAATTTAAAAGCTTAGCAAAACAAGCTATGAAGAAAGGAGGAACTAAATGAGTCAAAAAGAAATGAGTTCCTTTACATTGGATCCCTTGGTGGATGTATTAGCTGAATTACGTGGACCTAAGGGGTGTTCCTGGGACAAATTACAAACCCATAGTTCCTTACGCAGATATTTATTAGAAGAAGTGTATGAAACATTAGAAGCTATCGATGAACAAAATGTGGACCATTTGCGGGAAGAGTTAGGTGATTTGTTGTTACAAATTGTGTTCCACGCACGTGTGGCGGAAGAGAATGGACATTTTACCATGCAAGATGTGGTCAATGACATTACGGCAAAAATGATACGGCGTCATCCCCATGTATTTCAAACAGCAGACCGAGAAACAGTGGGGGATACATTAGCCACTTGGGAAGAATTAAAGGCAAAAGAAAAAGGTCATGAACGGACATCTATTTTGGACGGAATTTCTCCAGGCCTACCGGCACTGTTGCGAGCTCAAAAATTGCAAGAAAAAGCAAGTAAAGTAGGTTTTGATTGGCCTACGGAAGAAGGGGTATGGGCAAAGTTTTATGAAGAAATAGATGAATTTAAACAAGAGATATTCAAAAAAGATGTAGAAAAAGCAGAAGAAGAGGGGGGAGATGTACTTTTTTCCTTGATAAATCTGTTTAAATGGTATAAAATAGTCGGAGAAAACGCACTACACCGCACTAATACAAAGTTTATACGGCGTTTTTCATACGTAGAACAAGAGGTTCAACGAAGTGGGAAAAAATGGGAGGATTTTACTCTCAAAGAGCTAGATGAATTTTGGGATGCGGCGAAGGTGAAACTTAACTCGAATGATTAAGTTAAAAGGATACTATTTTTAAGGGAGGTTCAATCATGAACAAAACTGAATTAATTGCAAGCGTTGCAGCAAAAGCTGAGTTGACAAAAAAAGATGCTGAAAAAGCAGTAAAAGCTTTATTCGACACAATCGGCGAAGCGTTAGCAAAAGAAGAAAAAGTACAAGTTATCGGTTTCGGTACTTTCGAAGTTCGTACTCGTGCTGAACGCACTGGTCGCAACCCTCGTACAAAAGAAGAAATGACCATTCCAGCGTCCAAATCCCCAGCTTTCAAAGCAGGTAAACAATTAAAAGATCTTGTTAATGGACCAGCTGCGCCAGTTCGCAAAAAATAATTCAGGTCATTCCTAAGAGATGTGATAACGCCACAATTCCGGGTCTATATGGTTCGGAATGGTGGCGTTGTTTTGTATCTCTTTTAATTTATGATAGAATAGACATAATGTAGTATCGCAGTAAGACTCGTAGAGATGTGATACAAGAGCAAAGATATATCTAAGGAAAGGAGGACACATGGGACAACGTATTTTAATCGTATCTGCCTCAATTGGCACCGGTCACACGCAAGCAGCGCTAGCCATACAAGAATATTGGCAACAGAAGGATCCAAGTGCTGTAGTTCACCATGTGGACTTCCTCGGAACAGATACGTTTTCTTTTGATAATCTGTTAAAAGAAACGTATTTCAAGATGCTCGACTTTTTTCCGTTCCTCTATGACATTGTGTATCGTTGGTCTGGTGGGGAATGGAAAGGGAGCGTAGCCCAAACAGTGGTGTCGTGGATGCTGAAAAATCGAATGGAAAAGCTCATTGAAAAGGAGCAACCTGATTTGATTGTATGTACCCATCCCTTTCCCTGCGGTGCGGCTAGTGTTTTGAAACGACATCGGAAAATTGATGTACCCATTGCAGCGGTTATGACTGACTTTGCGGCCCATCAATTTTGGCGCTATGATGAAATTGATGCGTACCATGTGGCAACGCCATCTATGGTATACGAAGTGTTAAATATGGGGGTGCCCTTGGAGAAAATCCATGTGACGGGCATTCCTATTATGCGTCATTTCTTTACACCTTTAGAGGAACCCTATGGTAGCGATCAATGTAAACGTGTATTGCTCATGGGTGGAGGCCTTGGCTTAGGCTGTGTAGAAGAAGCATTACAGCGGTTAGACCATGTACCGGGCATCGATGAAATTCATGTAGTGGCTGGCTTGAACGATGGATTGTATAACTCGTTACACCACATGAAAGATTCTTTACGCACACCGATTTCCATTTATGGCTATACCAATGAGATTCCGCAACTGATGCGGAAAGCGACCTTGCTTGTAACAAAGCCCGGAGCATTGACTTGCATGGAAGGGGTCACCATCGGGGTGCCAATGGTATTCTTTAATGCGATCCCTGGACAAGAAGAGGCCAATGCAGAATTGTTGGAACAAAAGGGCTGTGGCAAGTGGGCACGACATATTGAAAACTTGGATGATGTAGTAGGTGCTTTGTTACAAAACCAAGAACGGTTACAGGCCATGCATGAAGCGGCCAAGGCTTGGAAAGTTGATGGAGCTGCAGAAATCGTAGAAGCTTGTGAAGAGATGATTGCACACAAAATAGAGAATCACTGAATACATTTCAATTGCAATAGCAGACTATAATTACAAGCTGGTCAAGTAAGTGTTATTGTTATCAGGTAAATAAGAAAGGCTGTCACACCATGTATATTACATGCTGCGACAGCCTTTTGCTGTATTACTCGCTATAGGAGTCCATTTCAGAATCGTAACGCTCGATATTTTCATGGCGAATATCTTGCAACGTATCTAGCAATTCTTCCGCACTTTCCACACGTAGGAACAAGTCTTTCAACTCTTCGCCGTTCGAAAGTGTTACGCTCCATTGAAATGTATCATTATCATCATACACAGAAACAATTACAGGCGTATCCATTGAAACAGGAATGCGGCCATCCTCATCGGAAACAATGGCGTATTGACCATCTTCTTCCTCGCTACCATCAGATAGTTCGTACAATAGAACATCCCGTTCGTCAACTTCTACAATTTCAAAACCAATATCTTCAAACTCTTGCTGAACCGTGTCAGTGTCCATGATAACCTCCTTATAAAATAATGAATAGATTACTTTCATTCTAATCCATGAAAGTAGGCGTGTCAATGGAGGAATGTGTATTTACAAAGTGATAGATTTTAGATATGATAATAAAAAAGGAGGGATTACTATGGAAAAGGTATTAGATGTTGCTAAATATATTATTAATCGATATGAAGAAGTGGCAGGCGTCACTATTGATGAGTTAAAATTACATAAACTTCTTTATTTTGTGCAAAGAGAAGCAATAGCCATTACAGGTAATCCTATGTTTAAAGAAGACTTAGAAGGATGGAAGTATGGTCCAGTAAGCCCAGTAGTTAGAAATTATTTTACGGATGATGGCTTATCTTTTATGGATGAAAAAGAAATACAAGAAGAAAATAAATACATTGTTAATAATATCATTCAACAATATGGTGGTTTTGAATCATGGAAATTGAGTGACTTGTCGCATCAAGAGGATTCATGGAAACAGGCCCGTATAGGGGTAGCATCATCAGAAAATGGAAATCATATCATCAAAATTGAAGATATTTGTAAGGATGCTCAAAAAATTAGACCGTATGACTCAGTATATGATATGTATTATGATGAATTTGAAGATGCGGAGGGCATGTGATGGTTGGAGATTTTTGTTTAGCAATATTTCCATATTATGATGTAAGAGCCAAAAAAAATAAATTCAAATATCGTCCTATTCTTGTCATTGCAGAAGCTGGACAAAATGACTGGGTAACATTACCAGTGTCTAAGATTTCTCATAAAGAATGTATTGATTTAGAATATGATATCAAAATAGAACCTATAAACTATTCGTTAATGAACTTGACATGTGTTTCTTATATAAGAACACATAAACAAACTGTTACGCATCGTGCATCGATTACGAAGGTAATTATTAATGTAAAGAAAATGTATCCTGGATTATATACTAGGGTAATAGATAAAGTTGAAGAGAAGTATAAAATAAATATAATCGAAGCAAGAAGCTAGCACTTTGCTATATTGATATATGATTTTTTAGTTATAGGTACCAATTATTATTAATTGGTACCATTTTTTTATTATGTAAATATATAAGTCATTATCACAAGGATGAAAATTGAAAGGAAACACATGAACATCTTAACATTACAAAATATAGAAAAATCCTATGGCACACGGTTATTATTTAAAAACGTAAATGTAACCATAGCCTCTCATCATCGCATTGGCTTAATTGGTGTGAATGGAACAGGAAAAACAACTTTATTGCAGGTCTTAGAAGGAACGCAAGAACCAGATAAGGGTAGTATAGAACGAAATGGGAAAGCTACCATCCATAGACTAGAGCAAGATCCGTATATCGATGAAACAACCACATTGCTAGATAATGTATTACTAGGAGACCATCCGAAACTTTTATTGGTGCGAGATTTTGAAAGAGCTTTAAAAGATCCAGAATCACCGCAGTATATGAAATTATTAGCGCGCATGGATGAAGAAGATGGCTGGATTGTAGAACAAGAAGCGAAAATGATATTGACTCGTCTTGGCTTTCACGATGTACATGGGTCAGCAAAGTCATTATCTGGGGGACAACGGAGAAGATTAGCATTAGCCAGAGCATTGGTCTATCCGTGTGACCTATTATTATTGGATGAACCGACGAACCATTTGGATGAGGCCACTATTGAATGGCTAGAGCTATATTTAAAAGATAGAAAAGGTGCTGTCTTATTGAGTACCCATGATAGATATTTCCTAGATGCCGTATGTAACACCATATGGGAATTGTCGAATCAGACCATATATGAATTTCAAGAGACCTACGAAACCTATGTATCGTTGAAAGAAGAACGAGAAGCACAGTTAGATGCCATCGAGGAAAAGCGGAGGAAGCTTATTGCCAGTGAATTACAATGGGTACGCCGTGGCGCAAAGGCACGAACCACGAAACAGAAGGCACGATTGCAACGGTTCGAGCAATTGAAAGCTATGGAAAAACGACAAAAAGTAGGCACTGTAGATCCTATCGTATTAGCCTCTCGTTTAGGAAATACAATCTTCGACATAGAACATCTATCCTTTTCCTATGATACGGGGCGAGAAGTGATTAAAGATTTTACCTATCATATGGTGCGCCATGATCGTATCGGCGTGGTGGGACCCAACGGAATAGGTAAGACAACGTTGATGAAGCTATTCCAAGGGGCCTTGGAACCGACCGGTGGTACCATGGGACGAGGAGAAACGGTTCGCATTGGATATTTTTCGCAACAATTACCAATCTTTAAAGAGGACCAACGTGTGTTGGACTATATTCGAGAAAATCGTTCGTACTTGCACTTGCCAGATGGCAGTTCCATAAGTGCAGGCCAATTGTTGGAACGCTTTTTATTTCCTCCATCCCATCATGGCTTGCCGATTCGTAAACTATCGGGTGGGGAAAAACGTCGACTCTTTTTATTGCGTATCTTAATGGATGCACCGAATGTGCTGCTTTTAGATGAGCCTACCAATGACCTAGATATTCCAACCTTAGAAGTATTAGAAGACTTCTTAGATTCTTATGGTGGTATTGTTATTACGGTTTGCCATGATCGGTACTTCTTAGATCGGGTGGTAGATAAACTCTTTGTATTCACCGGAGCTGGTCACATCGAGGTGTATCATGGCGGTTATTCCGATTATGAAGCGGATACGAACCTAACCAGTGCCATGGGTGGTGATACAAAACGTGGTGTCCTACGTCATGCTGTGCAGGTACAGGTCGGATCCGCTGGTCCTGAGGAGCAGGATGTGGAACACCATGACAATGAAGGGGTGCTAGTGGATACTGAAAGTGGATGCATACATACACCATCCCATGGTATAGGCATAGATGTAAATGTGAGTATGAATCCAGTAGCAATAGAGACTACTGTGAATAGCAACGAAGGTGCCAAAAAGAAACTGACCCTAGGGGAAACGAAGGAACTTGAACAATTAGAACTTCGCATTGTGGAATTAGAAGGCCTTTTAAAAGCTTACGATGCTATGATTGCCCAAGGGGGTAGTGACTATGATGCCATTGAAAGTACCGTCAAAGAACGAGAACAAGCCGTAGAAGAGCTAGAGTTAAGTACCTTGCGTTGGTTAGAGTTGGAAGAGAGAAAGTAAATATGTCTTGATGTGTTTTAAAAAGATTTTTATATGCTAATATAAAGCATTAAAAATGATAAATATTTTTTAATTTTTAAAAACCTTTAAAAATTTACATATTGAATAATTGGTGGTATACTTCGGTTAAAGGTGGAATTAGATAGGATATGTCAGTACTCTACCGTGTCAAGCGAGGAAACTTGGACACTCCCACATCATGGACGGTCTGGCTGCTATCTAGTCTACTTAGTTTAATGGTTTCTTTTTTTAGAAAAGGAGTAGTATCATGAAAAAACATTTAGCAGTATTAGCAGCAACAGCAGTATTGGGTGTAACTTCAGCGTTTGCAGCAAATCCTTTCTCTGATGTGACACCACAAGATTGGGCATACCAAGCAGTAGCTCAATTAGCAGCACAAGGCGTAGTGAACGGTTATCCAGATGGAACATTCCAAGGCCAACACAACATCACTCGTTACGAAATGGCACAAATGGTTGCCAAAGCATTAGTTCGTCAAGATCGTGTGGATGCTGAACAAAATGCAATTATCAATCGTTTAGCTAACGAATTTTCTGCAGAATTGAACAACTTAGGGGTTCGTGTAGCTACATTGGAAAATAAAGTGGGTAACTTCAAATTCACTGGTGATGCACGATTGAGATTTATAGGTCATGAAAAAACAACAACTTCTCTTGATGTAGTTGAAAAAGATAAAGAAGATAAATCTGGCAAGGAAAAAGTTCTTACAGAAAAAATGATGAAAAAATCTATGTTTGACTATCGTGGACGTGTTCAATTTGCAGCGACTGTGAATGATAATACAAAAGCAGTGATTCGCTTGGTAGGTAGTAAAGAGTTTGGAGCAGCTGGTAATCCTAAAACAACTATTGATCGTATCTATGTACAGCATAACTTTGGTAAATATCTAACTGCAACAGCAGGCCGTCATGATTTGACAGTAGGTGCTGGTTTAACCTATGACGATGTATTTGAAGGTGCTACAGCAATGGTAGGTAAAGATGCATTAAATGCATCTGTTTCCTATGGTTATGCTCCAGCATTAGGATATAATGCAGTATTTGGTGGTACAAAAGATGTTCCTGGCACATCCAATAGAGAAGTATCTTTCTTTGCCAAAGATCAAAAAGATAATGCACAATTGGCAGTATTCCAAGTGAATGGCATGATTGGTAAAGCTGTAAAAGTAGGTGGCTTCTATACTAAAGTTAATGGTGTAAAAGCAATCGATGCAGTAACAGCAATCAATGGTATTGCTTTAGATGCTGATTCTATGAAACAAGCAGAAAAATTAACTAAAAAATCTTTAGATTTCTATGGCGTTAATGCTAGTGTGAAATTAGGCCATAATTTAATGGTAGATGGTGAATTTGCTAAATACGTAGATTTGAAACATTCTAATGCTTGGACAGCAGGTATCGCTTATGGTGCGTATGATATGAAAAAAGCTGGTACTTGGATGTTAAAAGCACAATATGTAAATCTTGATGTAATGGCACCAGTATTCTCTTCGACTTATATGACTCCATACAACCAAAACTACAAAACTTGGTCTGTATTAGGTAAATATGCGATTGCTAAAAATGTTGGCTTAGCAGCATACTCCACTATTGGAGCAAAAGATAAAGCTGGTAACGATGTAGCAGACTTCTATCGTGCAGAATTAAACTATAAATTCTAATCTAATTCATAATTAGTAGCTTTAATAGCATAGTAATACCCATAAAAAATAGTGGTTAGTTGTGTATAGCAACTAGCCACTATTTTTAGTTGCGGTCTTACAAGGGGTATTTGTGTATTCGGCTTAATTATGGCTAGTTCTAGGGAATAAATATAGATAGAAGGACTAAAAAAGAGGAAGATAGTTTGCAATTCTATAGGTAATATGATAGTATATAAGGTATCCTAGTGGATGAAATAAGATGATTATGGACAATCAAAGTTGCATATAATGGAGGAAACTTGGACACTCCAATGAAATATACTGTGAATGTAACTAATTGTCTTATGAAATTCACATTTTTTATTTTCATTGAGAGGTAATTATCATGAAAAAACATTTAGCAGTACTTGCAGCAACAGCAGTATTGGGTGTAACTTCTGCATTCGCAGCAAACCCATTCTCCGATGTAACTCCACAAGATTGGGCATACCAAGCAGTAGCTCAATTGGCAGCTCAAGGGGTAGTTAATGGCTACCCAGATGGCACTTTCAAAGGTCAAAACAATATCACTCGTTACGAAATGGCACAAATGGTTGCGAAAGCATTAGTTCGTCAAGATCGTGTTGACGCTGAACAAAACGCAATCATCAACCGTTTAGCTAACGAATTCTCCGCTGAGTTGAACAACTTAGGCGTTCGTGTTTCCACATTGGAAAACAAAGTGGGTAACTTCGCATTCACTGGTGATGCTCGTTTAAAATACGAAGGTTCCCATACACCAGAAAATGCATATGTAAATGATGAAGACAGTGAAACATTGAAACGTTCTAAATTTGACTACCGTGCACGTGTGCAATTCGAAGCAACAGTGAACGACAATACGAAAGCAGTAGTTCGTTTAGCAACTGGTGATAAAGAGTTTGGTGCTGCAGGAAATCCTGAAACAACATTAGATCGTGTATATGTACAACATAACTTCGGTAAATATGCAACAGCTACAGTAGGTCGTCAAGATTTAGTAATTGGTAGCGGTCTTACTTATGATGGAGCATTTGAAGGTGCACAAGCAACTGTTGGTAAAGATAAACTAAATGCAACAGTATCCTATGGTTACATGGTTGATGGAGATTTAGCAGATCTATCTCGTGAAGAAAATGCACAAACTACATCCTATCAAGTAAATGCAAAATTAGGTAAACATGTTGATGCCAAAGGTTATTATGTTCAATATCATGGTGATAAATCTGAAAATTATTTTGGTGGCGCAGTAGATACTCATTTTGGTCCACATAGCAAAGTATGGTTGGGTGGCGAGTATTCTCGTTATGAAGCATTAGGCGCAGCTGGTGAAGGCTGGACGGCAGGTATTGGTTATGGTAAATATGATATTACTAAACCAGGTACTTGGAGTACAAAAGCTCAATACTTCCGTCTTGGAGAGGCATCTCCTGTAACATCTCCTACATGGAACTTACCAGATATTTCCAACTCTAACTTCCGTGGTTGGTTGGGAACTATCGACTATGCAGTAGCTAAAAACGTAGGTATTACTGCAAATGCTCAATTACGTGGTAAATATTTAGATGGTTATGAATTACCAGATTATTACCGTGTAGAATTAAATTACCAATTCTAATTGGTTAGTGAATATAGAAAAGAACTCCTTCGGGGGTTCTTTTTTTGTGGCCCGATAATAAATAATAGAGCTATTCATAGGGTTATAGGACAAAATGAATTGGTATTAATAGTGATGAGTTTAAAGAGTAACATATATTATTAAAATATATTAAGGAATGAGATAAACGCACGGATTGTTGCCATATTAGTCATTTTATGATATTATAAATATAATCCAAGTGGATATCTAAAGGAACTGTATGACACTATATAAAAATGTGAGGAAACATGGACACTCCATTGAAATATGAAAATGATGCACGACCTAGGTTTTCACTTGGGTACGTGTATTTTTTATTTTCATTGAGAGGTAATTATCATGAAAAAACATTTAGCAGTATTAGCTGCCACAGCAGTATTGGGTGTTACTTCTGCATTCGCAGCAAATCCATTCTCCGATGTAACTCCACAAGATTGGGCATACCAAGCAGTAGCTCAATTGGCAGCACAAGGCGTAGTTAATGGCTACCCAGATGGTACTTTCCAAGGTCAAAACAATATTACTCGTTATGAAATGGCACAAATGGTTGCTAAAGCATTAGTTCGTCAAGATCGTGTTGACGCTGAACAAAATGCAATCATCAACCGTTTAGCTAACGAATTCTCCGCTGAGTTGAACAACCTAGGCGTTCGTGTGGCTACATTGGAAAACAAAGTGGGTAATTTCAAATTCACTGGTGATGCTCGCTTACAATACACTGGAAATGAAAAAGAAACATATGCATTTGGTCTTAATAAAGAAGGCGAAGAGGCATTGACAGCTAATCAAAAATCCAAATTCACGTATCGTGGTCGTGTACAATTCGAAGGTACTGTAAACGACAATACTAAAGCAGTAATCCGTTTAATGGGTAGCAAAGAATTTGGTAATGCTGGTAACCCTAATACAGCTATCGATCGTGCATATGTACAACACAACTTCGGTAAATATGCGACAGCTACAGTAGGTCGTCATGATTTATTCGTTGGTGGCGGTTTGACATATGATAGCGTATTCGAAGGTGCTACAGCAGTAGTTGGTAAAGACAAATTAAACGCATCCGTAGCTTATGGATATGCTCAAGACCTAGATGTTAAATTAGTAAACGGTGTTGAAGGTCATGCAATTGCTACAAAAGCATCTTTATACAAAGCTGAACAAAAAGACAATGCACAATTGGCAGTATTCCAAGTAAATGGTAAACTTGGTAAAGATGTTAAAGTAGGTGCATTCTATACTAAAGTAAATGGCTTCAATCTTGAAGAAGGCCTTGCTGATACTGTATTAGCTCCAGCTGGCACAAAATTGAAAGATAAATCTTTAGACTTCTATGGTGCTCATGCAAATGTTAAATTAGGTTCTAAAGTGACTGTTGATGGCGAATTTGCAAAATTCAAAGAACTTAAAAACTCTAATGCTTGGACTGCAGGTCTTACATATGGCAACTACAATATGAAAAAACAAGGTACTTGGTCCTTGAAAGCTCAATACACTAACTTAGACACAGTTGCTCCTGTATTCTCCTCCACATTCTGGGCTCCATACAACCAAAACTTCAAAACTTGGTCTGTACAAGGTAAATATGCAGTAGCTAACAATATTGGTTTAGCAGCTTACACAACAATCGATGCGAAAGATCAAGATAACAATAAAGTATCTAACTTCTATCGTGCAGAACTTAACTACAAATTCTAATTTGATAGTTACACATACAAAAAGAACTCCTTCGGGGGTTCTTTTTATATAATAAATGATGGATTGTAAATAGAATTACTATATACTTAGGTAGTGTATTAAAAGTATGGGTAAATGTATTCAATTTTTATTTGTAATTTAAGTGAAACTTGGGGTTAAGTAAGTATTCATTAATTATCTTGATGTAGGAGTTTTAAAAGTCTAAAATGTTGTATGAAACGGTTGGAATCATACATGTTATAGCAAATAGTTAGATATGGTTATTAAAATTATATATATTCCGCATATAAAAATAAACGAAATGTTTATTTATTAGGAAGTGTTTGCTTTATATGGATATCCTATGATATGATACTTTCAAGTCAAGTATGTTTGCTATGATTTAGATTATAGATGTGTCATTACTGAATGTTGAGGAAACGTGGACACTCCATGAAAAGTAATGCGATGATATAGTCAGTCAGGCTATATGTATGAGACGGTGTATATTATTTTATTTTTCATTGAGAGGTAATTATCATGAAAAAACATTTAGCAGTATTAGCTGCAACAGCAGTATTGGGTGTTACTTCTGCATTCGCAGCAAACCCATTCTCCGATGTAACTCCACAAGATTGGGCATACCAAGCAGTAGCTCAATTGGCAGCACAAGGCGTAGTTAATGGCTACCCAGATGGTACTTTCCAAGGTCAAAACAATATTACTCGTTATGAAATGGCACAAATGGTTGCTAAAGCATTAGTTCGTCAAGATCGTGTTGACGCTGAACAAAATGCAATCATCAACCGTTTAGCTAATGAGTTCTCCGCTGAATTGAACAACTTAGGCGTTCGTGTTGCTACATTGGAAAACAAAGTGGGCAACTTCAAATTCACAGGTGATGCTCGTCTTCGTTACACTGGTTCCGATGATGCAAGTAAATCTAAATTCCAATATCGTGGTCGTGTAAAATTCGAAGCGACAGTAAATGATAACACTAAAGCAGTGGTTCGTTTAGCTTCTGATAACAAAGAGTTTGGTGCAGCAGGTAATCCTAATGCTTCTATCGACCGTGTATATGTACAACATAACTTCGGTAAATATGCAACTGTAACGGCTGGTCGTCAAGACTTAATAGTTGGTGCAGGTCTTGCATATGATGATGTGTTTGAAGGTGTTGTGGCTAATGTTGGCAAAGATAAATTAAATGCGTCTGTTGCATATGGTTACTTACAAGCGGGTGAAGTTGCAGGGGTTAAACTTGGTAAAGTTGATCGTGACAAAAACGCACAAGTATCTGTATACCAATTGAACTACAATCCAACCGAAAAAGTAGCAGTAAAAGGTTTCTATGCTGATGTTCATGAAGAAAATGTAGATAGTGCATATGGTGCATCTCTTGACCTTACTCTTGGCAAAAAAGTTTGGGTTGGCGGTGAATATGTTAAAACTGAAACTTTAGGCGCTAATGGTGAAGGCTGGACTGCAGGTTTAGGCTATGGTAACTACAACATGGCAAAACAAGGCACTTGGAGTGTGAAAGCTCAATACTTCGACATCAAGAAAGATGCTCCAGTAGTATCCACTACTTGGAGCTTGATTGACAAAGATCAAAAAGGCGTATTGGCAACAGCTAAATATGCTGTAGCTAAAAACGTAGGTCTTGCTGGTTATGCAACAATTGACACTAAAGGTCAAGATGACAAAGCTAAAGCAGAAGCTTACCGTGCAGAACTTAACTACAAATTCTAATTTGACAGTTAAACATATAAAGAGAACTCCTTCGGGGGTTCTTTTTTTGTTTTTAATCTGATAAGTATTTCAATAAGCTATATTTGAGCTCTTTGTCAAATTTTGAGACAGCAATTAATCTATTCAGGATCTATAATTCATGCTGAGGATACTATAGAAAACGAGCCATTAGCATACGAAAAAAGTTTTAATTTTTGGTAAAGAAATAAATGCTAATTGAAATTTTTTCTTAATTAAAATCTACATATCGTGCAATAAAACGATAAAAGGGTATTGAGTTTTATCTGTTGTTGTGTTATGATATTCACAAGTCAAATAAGAATAGTATAGATTAGAAGATAGCGATGTATTTACTAGTATGTGAGGAAACGTGGACACTCCATTGAAAAGTAGTACAATGATATGCTCGAATCTATCTAAGCTTAGGAGACGGTGTATATTATTTTATTTTTCATTGAGAGGTAATTATCATGAAAAAACATTTAGCAGTATTGGCTGCAACAGCAGTATTGGGTGTAACTTCTGCATTCGCAGCAAACCCATTTGCAGACGTAACTCCACAAGATTGGGCATATCAAGCAGTATCCCAATTAGCTTCCCAAGGTATCGTTAACGGTTACCCAGATGGCACTTTCAAAGGCCAACACAATATCACTCGTTTCGAAATGGCTCAAATGGTAGCAAAAGCTATGGCTCGTCAAGATCGTGTTGACGCTGAACAAAATGCTATCATCAACCGTTTGGCTAACGAATTTGCAACTGAGTTGAACAACTTGGGCGTTCGTGTTTCCACATTGGAAAACAAAGTAGGCAACTTCTCCTTCACTGGTGATGCTCGCCTTCGTTACCAAAATAGAAAAGTAGAAAATAAAGATAAATCTGAAACTTACAAATCTAAATTTGACTATCGTGCTCGTGTACAATTCGAAGCTACAGTAAATGATAATACTAAAGCTGTTGTACGTTTGGCTGGTGAAAAAGATGGCGAAAAAGATGAATTTGGTTCAGCAGGCAACCCAAAAACTAGCCTTGACCATGTATATGTACAACATAACTTCGGTAAATATGCTACAGCAACAGCTGGTCGTCAAGATTTAGTGATTGGTAATGGCTTAGTATATGATGATTACTTTGAAGGTGCAGTAGCGACAGTTGGTAAAGATAAATTAAATGCATCTGTTGCATACGGTTACCTTATGGGTGGTGAAAACGAAGGTCTTGAAAGAAAAGATAACGTTCAAACAACAGTTTACCAATTAAATTACATGCCAACTGAAAAAGTAACTGTAAAAGGTTTCTATGCTGACCTTCACAAAAAAGGTGAAAACAGTGTATATGGTACATCCTTAGACCTTAAACTTGGTAAAAAAGTTTGGGTTGGTGGCGAATATGCTAAACAAGAAACTAAAGGTGCAGCTGGTGAAGCTTGGACTGCAGGCGTAGGTTATGGCGAAGCTGATGTAGCTAAAGCTGGTACTTGGGGTGCAAAAGTTCAATACTTTGACTTGAAAAAAGAAGCTCCAGTAGTATCTAACACTTGGAACTTGAACGATCAAAACCGCAACTACAGAGGTTACTTAGCAACTGTTGATTACACTGTAGCTAAAAACGTAGGTCTTTCCGCTTACGCTACATTCGATAGCAAAACTCAAGCTAAAGAAAACAACAACTTGCCTGAATACTATCGTGCAGAACTTAACTACAAATTCTAATTTGATAGTTATACATATAAAAAGAACTCCTTCGGGAGTTCTTTTTTTACATACTTGATAGTATAAAATACACTTATGAGCGCCTAGAATATAAATTTATTATTCAGGGGATAACATAATATATAATAAAAATCATAAAGGCTAATAATGGTTATGTTGTGGAATCTAGTGCATGCACCTATTTTATGTGTATAGTAGATATCAGTAAGGGTAAGACCTATTCTATCGGTGTAGATACATACTAGGGATTAGCATATGATGATTTACTTTCAGAATAAATCGTATATTCACAAAGTGTGTATAGATGTCTATATAAATTGCATTTAATGTATACCTATGATACTATTAAGACAAGTCTAATAGATATAGTAAGGAGAGGTATGTAGGGGGTACTTGCTACACAATGAGAATAAGGGTATGCTCGATGGATAGTAATACATAACTGTATCGGAGCTTCTATATAGAATGGACAAGAGTATTATTTGTTTTTATAAAGGGGATTTGGTATGAAAAAGCAATTGGCAGTATTAGCAGCAGTAGCTGCATTGGGTGTGACATCTGCGTTAGCAGCACATCCATTCTCAGATGTAACCGCAAAAGATTGGGCGTATCAAGCAGTAGAACGCTTGGCAGCGGAAGGCGTTATCGAAGGCTATCCAGATGGTACATTCAAAGGTCAACGTAATATCACTCGTTATGAAATGGCACAAATGATTGCTAGAGCAGATGCACATCAAGACGAAGTAACAACTGAGCAAAGAGCTGTGATTCAACGTTTGGCTAGTGAATTTGCTAATGAATTACAAGCATTTGGCGTACGTGTGAATAAATTGGAAGATAAAGTGGGGAACTTTAAGTTTTCTGGGGATGCAAGGTTACGGTATCATAACATGCCAGAAGCGACTCCTGAAGCAGGTAAGTCAAGCTTTGAATATCGTGCACGTTTAATGTTTGATGGGGCTCTTGATGATAAGACTAAGATAGGTATTCGTTTAACAACAGAGGATATATCATTTGCAACTGCAAAAGATGGGGCTTCTAAAAATGATTTAGTTGAAGGTGCTAAAGTATTCTTTGATGAAGTATATGTGCAACGTATATTAGGTAAGCATGCAAAAGTTACTGTAGGTAGAAAAGACTATGCTATCGGTAATGGACTTATTTATGATGAAATGTTTAAAGGTGCTACATTAGATCTAGGAAATGAAAAGCTAAATGCAGTTCTTGCACACGGATATATTCAGCATAATCAAAAATCTGTTACTTCATATGAGTTAAAATATCGTCCAAATGATACTCTATCTGTAAAAGGTTTTTACTTAGATCGTCATAGTACAAAATATAGTGATTCCTCAGAAAAGAATGCGGATATTTTTGGCGGTGCTTTAGATATTACATTTGGTCCTCAACATAAAATTTGGGTTGGTGGTGAATATGCACGAAAAGCATCTGCTAAAGTAGGCTCGAGAGATGATAAAAAAACTTCTACTTCTGCAGGTGAGGCATGGATTGTCGGTGTCGGCTATGGTAAGGCTATTAATACAGAGCCTGGTACATGGGGGGCAAAATTACAATATTTCAATTTTGGTACAGATACCTTTGTAAAACATACAGGATATAAGACGCCTACACGTGATGAAAATTATGGTATTGGTCATTCGGACTATAAGGGATGGTTAGCTAGTGTAGACTATACAATTAATAAGTATTTAGGACTCTCTGCCTATGCGACGCTTAATAGTGAAAAACAAAATGGAGAGAAGTATCCAGATTATTATCGTGTAGACCTCAATTTCCAATTCTAAGTATATTTTAAAAAGAAAAAGAACTCCTCCGGGGGTTCTTTTTGCATTCTATAGAGGTATTTTAATCGGTGTGAGCAAGCTTTTGAGTGCTATAGTATGTTGTTTTCGCAGTACAGTTTTTGGTTAGTAATATTGGTGTAAGGAAGGATAGTTATGTTTGTAGAGAACCTGCAAGATGATATGAATCAGAGATCTCTTATGGGATATGATAGTATCATATGTCGTTCATAATACCTTAGAGGATATGACAATTTTACATTACAATCCAAGGGAACCATGATATAATGAATATAATATATCTCATTTCTAGGAAAGGAAAGGTGTTATCATGAACTATTGGTTCTTCTCGCTCATCAATGGTTTTGCGAATCAAAGTACCATCCTTGATGCTTTGATGATAGCTATTTCTAAGCTTGTACCATTTGTATATATATTGATTCTAGCTTGGTTTTATGTGAAAGGCTTTCGTAACAATAGTTTTAAGCTACGTGCGGAAAGTTTCGCCACAGGTGTGCTATTGGTGTTGTGTTTAATCGGTAGTTTTATCTTGGGATCTATGTTCTATGAAAATCGACCATTTGTGGAGCATCCTGAAACTATTTTAATATTGAACCATGCTGCAGATGCTAGCTTTCCAAGCGACCATGCAGTAGGAACCATGGCGATTGCTTGTGGTGTTTTATTCTATCGTTGGAACTGGGGTACTTGGATGGTCTATGGGTCTATCTTAGTCGGCATTTCTCGTGTATTTGTGGGGAACCATTACCCTGGGGATATACTAGGAGCTTTCATTCTCGTGTGGATACTAACAGCATTTTATAATAAGACTATACGTCGTGGAGTAGTTCGTTTGTATAGAAAACTAGATACCCCTTTGATGAGGGAATATGTACGACGGTTTAAGGTTCGTAGTAAATCATATCGCTAGTATGAACGTAGTTATAGGTAGCTTGATGATTATATATAAAAGGTATAGTGCAATATAGTATAAAGGAGGTCATTCATGAATTTTCAAAGTTCTGCAGGTCCTAATCAATATAGCGATTCTGTGTATGAAGTAGTATTCACACCTGTGTTGGATCGTCCAGAGTACCAAGGCGAGCCTTTGCATTCCTTGTTGTTGGAGCTAAGGGGTAAGATGGGTGAATCTGATTTTAATCAATACATTAATAGCTTATTGGCGGTTAAATATAATGGTACTGCTTTGTGGTTGATTACGAAAAGTGAGCGGAATCGTACATTAATTGAAGGGCGATTCTTACCTTTATTGCGTGAAGTATTTAAGGTAGCAGCGCCACGAATCATTTCTCAGCCATAAAATGAAATATATGCCCATGTATTTGATTATGAGAGTAAGATTTGAGGAAAGATAGAACGTCTTTTCTCAAATCTTTTTTTATTAAACCGATTATATAAATGCGGTGATACTCATATATATTAGCTACTAGTAAAACAAGTGATAGAAAAGACTTTCAATAGGATGAATTTATAAAATGAGAAAAATTATCATTGACATAATGAAATCTGTGACGTATGATAGGTATTAAGAAGTGTGTTTATGTAACCCAACAAACAAGGAATTAATATGGAGGCATATATGAATCAACGTGGTATTGTGTTAGCAACATTTGGATCCATCTACGGAGATGCAGTGGAGGCATCGGTAGGTGCAATGGAACGACGCATTATGGACATGTATCCAGGTGTGGAAGTGCGCCGTGTATTTTTATCAGATGCATTAGTAGATAAATGGAATGAAAAATACGATGTAAAAGTATTTACGTTAACTGGAGCAATTGAAAGCTTGGCAGCGGCAGGTGTTACAGAATTGTTTGTACAGCCATTTGCACTGGTATGGGATCAATGCTATGTACAAATGCGCAAAGAAGTGATGAAAGAAGCACACGACCGTGGCTTGCATGCTACAGTAGGCAAACCATTGTTGAACTCTTTAGGGGTGAAAAATTATGCAGATGATTACTCTGATACCATAGAAGCAATCATTAAGCACATTAACATTCGTGCATTAAATAAAACTGTATTACTTATGGCTAATGGTCAAAACCAATTGGAATATAGTGCGTTACAATTGAAATGTTTGTACGGAGCAGGGCAAAATGTGGTGGTATTCACAGCTAATGGGTTCCCTAACTTTAAACAAGCACTGACATTGTTAGAGCGTTTAGATCATCAAGAAGTATTAGTGGTGCCTTTGGCATTGATTGGCTCCGCTCATTTGATGGATTATCTAGGCGGTGAACGCTCTGACTCTATTGCCACATTGTTGGGGCAACAAGGCTATGGTGTTTCCATTTGGAATGAAGGCTTAGGAGAAAATCCTTACATTCAAGAATTATTTATGAAACACTTATCACAAGTGATTCGTAGTGCTGAACGTCGTACCTTACGTCAACGTGAAACAGCAGAAGCCAAACCTGTTGTAAAACATGGTACATTTAGAACAGCATAAGCATAGATACAAATGATACTGAAAGATCGCATATCATCCTAGTATGGTATGCGATTTTTTGATTGTTATAGGAATATGGAGTATAATAAAGGGTAATGATACTTGAAGGATATAGAGCATTTGTCATATAAATAGGGATGAATGCAATCACAAAGGGGAGTCTATATGGAACGAAGTAAACTATCCAATTGGATACAGGGATTACAGCTAGATATAAAAGGATTACTTTGGTTTTCTGCATTGCTTATGGTATTTCGCATAGCATTTATTGGTTTATTTTTTGACCAATTAGGCGAGGTGGGAACCGTTGATGTATTAGAGGCGCTGTGGCTAGGCTTCCGCATTAGTTTAAAAACAGCAGGTTCTATCGTTTTATTCGGCTTTATATTGGCTACCATACCAGGGATATTCGGGCACTGTAAATGGTATTCCCCGTGGGCGATTCGCCGCTGGATATATGGGATTAGTACGGCGGTATTTACATTCTTATTTTGTTTACGTATTCCTTATTTTACCATTTTTCATGCTACCTTTAATGCCATGATTATCAATGGAGCTCATGACGATATAGGGGCTACGCTACAAACGGGAATTTCTGAATATGGATTGCTCTGGCGATTGCCATTAGCCATTGTGTTCTGTGCTGTAATGGTGTATGTTTTTATGAAAGTATACACTAACCGTACGTGGACGATACAGATACATGGTAAAGGCAAACAAATTGCCACAGTACTAGGATCCATCCTATTGGTTGTAGCTGTGGGCATTGGGTTACGATTTGGTGGGGCTTTTACCTATAATGGTTCCATTCATTGGGAAAATGCAGCTCGTACTAAGTCAAATCTATTAAATGAGGCAATCCTAGATGATGGACAAGCCTTGAAACGCGTATCCACCATTTATGAGCGGTCTAAACAAGCGAAGAAAATTACCATTACTGGTGCTGAACTGAAAGATGTGATCCAATCTGTGGGGGGTAATCCAAAGGCAAACACCATTGATGAAGCGTTCACACGGACCATTACAGAAGAAAAATTACCTACACAGCCGAATAATGTTATCTTTGTACTAGGTGAAAGTTACGGCTTGTGGCCGTTCTTGCCAAACTATGAAGAGCTAGGTAATTACATTGTGCAAGAAGGAAAGGCAATTCAAAGTTCGCTGAAAGCGATGCACACTAAATATATGCTTGCCCATGGTACAGGCACTATGCCTGCCATCAATGGATTTGTCACAGGCTTAGCGGATGCTGGTCTATATCCGAACTATGAAGGGCAGTCTTATAAGGCCAAATATGGGACAGGCATTGCACAAATGATGAAGCATTTTGGATATAAAACGGTGTTCTGGTATGGTGGATTTGGTACTTGGCAAGATGTAGAGCCGTTCGCCTTAGCACAAGGATTTGATGAGTTCCATGGTGCGACTAGCTTCCCTTATGAAGGAGGCAATGCTTGGGGTGCTCCTGATGGAGATTTGTTTAAGGCGATTACTAATTATGTAAAAGGGGAACAACCAGGTGAAAAAGTGTTCCATTTTATCATGACATCCTCGAATCATCCTCCGTATTCTGTTGATTTAGGAAAAGCTGGTTTTGATGCTTCAAAGGTAATCGGCAAAGGCGATGATTCTATTAAAAAAGATGACAAAACAGTGAACGAAATCGGCCACTTCTGGTATGCAGATATGACAATGGGTCACATGATTCGTGAGGTGGAACAAGTAGACCCTACGATGTTGACTGTGATTACAGGAGACCATTCGGAGCGATTTAGCTTTGCTACACAAGTAGATATCCCGACCTTCTCGGCTATTCCTTTTATTGTGTATGGACAAGGGGTGAATCCTAGCTGGCTAGCAGAGACTAGTTTTGGTGGGGCGTTACAAATTAACCCTACATTGGCAGAATTAATTGGCCGTAAAGGCGATACATATATGAGTTTAATGCCGAGTTTGTTTACAGCACCTAAGATGGGCTTTAATCATCGATTGTATGTTGATGATAGCGGGATCCATGAACAAGGGGCATCCATGCCTGAAGAGTATGCGAAGTATATTAAAGCATTGCGGACCATTAGCGTGTGGCGGATTGTGAGAGGTAATACGGTGGAGTAGTTTCTTTTTGTATAGGAGTGCATAGAGAATATGAATATTTTAGTAACAGGTGGCTGTGGCTTTATAGGTAGCCACTTCTTACGATACATGATGGACATCTATGCAAACGATTCCTTTATATGCTTAGATGCGTTAACATATGCAGGAAATAAGAATAATATAAAAGACTTACTAGAAGACTCTAGGTTGACTATGATAGAAGGAAATATTCGAGATGCTTCTTTCGTAGATACTCTGTTTGTTACGTATAAGCCAGATGTGGTAGTACATTTGGCAGCAGAAACTCATGTAGATCGGAGTATTACAGGTCCGCAAGTGTTTTTAGAGACGAATGTAATCGGTACGGGCGTATTGCTAGATGCTTGTTTACGACATGGTATAGAACGATTTCATCATGTATCTACTGATGAAGTATATGGTACATTACCCTTGCAAGGAGGGAATCCATTTACGGAACAAAGCCCGTTACTACCTAGTAGCCCTTATGCAGCCTCGAAAGCATCCTCAGATTTGTTGGTGCTGAGCTATTATAAAACCTATGGATTACCGATTACTATTTCTAGATGTTCTAATAATTATGGAACTTATCAATATCCGGAAAAATTAATTCCCCTTATGATACAACGCGCTTTGCAGGAGGCGCCATTGCCAGTTTATGGCGATGGATTGAATGTACGAGATTGGATTCATGTATTAGACCACTGTAGGGCCATTGATTGTATTCTACAAAAAGGTACAGTGGGAGAGGTGTATAATATAGGGGCTCGTGAAGAAATTTCCAATATTGACCTAGTGAAACGAATCCTAACTATTTTGGGAAAACCCTATGAATTAATTACCTATGTGGAAGATAGATTGGGACATGACCGACGGTATGCCATCGATAGTAGTAAGCTAGAAAGATTAGGATGGGTACCAGAGTATACTATGGAGGATACGCTGGTACAGATTGTGCAATGGTATAGGAAACGGTTGTACAGTCAAATCTATAGTTGTGATAGAAATTCAGTGTATATCGGATAGTAGAGAACTAGAAAATAGGGAGGATGTATGTCAGAACCTTTATTGTCGGTAGGTATATATAACTTTTTTATATAATATGGTGAATTATGGAGCTTTTAATTTTACAAGGATTACAACAAGATATAAAAATATTTTTGTTAAGTCCCATACTATGTGCTATCTTTAGATTTTTATTTATCTACTTTTTTGCACCTAATAAGACTTATAAAGGGCAGGAAAAGAAATGGTGTTCCTGCTTTAATTATGGTTTTTGGTGGGGCATGGACTTTAATGCCTATGTGCTACTATTTTTATTTTTGCTAGTCACATTGCCTTCATTGGGGCTTGAATCTATTTATGTTCATAGTGATTCTATTAGAGTGATTTTGGGAACTTTATATTTCTTTGTAGTATATGTAGCTTTTTTGGGAAAGTTAATTTTTTATTATCATTACAAAGATACATATAATTCAAATTTGCGATTAGGAAGAAATGCAGATAAAAGAAATTTATTAGATATTTTCTTTAATCAAAATCATGGAGGGTGGATTTTGCTATCCTTGCCAATTTATACGGTGGGAATATATTACTTTCTTAGTTGGATATTAGGTTTAGGAACGATTGCGGTACCGACCGTTTATTCAGGGTATATGTATTATACATATAATACTGTGATTGTTATAGCTACAGTGGTTGTATATTATTGGTTCCGTTACGGTGGTACGTTTAAGCATCGTAATAAGCCTGAATGGGACACAGTACCTGAAGTAGTTAAGCGAGATATGTTTTTCGCTAAGGCTTGCATAGACGATTTGATTGCTTTTGAATTAGCTATTCGAACAAAGCCACAAGAAATATTAGTACATAGTGATGCAGATTCTATCCAAATTTTAAAGCCTTTGATTAAGGTTGAAAAGGATTTAGTAGGTACGATTTGGAATTCTTTGCGCAGAAAAACGACTGGACCAAGAATTAAAAAGCCTAAAAAGATATTTTTAATCGTAGAAGAAAGTTATAGTCAGTTCGCATTTGATGACGTATATAAAGATATACCCATTGCTAATGCAGGGCGATTAATTCGTGAAGAAAGTAATACAATTCATATCGATAATTTTTTGGCAGGTGGCTTAATATCTCAACCATCTATTAGTTCAATGTTAAATGGTATTTATGATGTCAATTTAGAGTTAAATGAAAAAGCATATTTTTGGAATCATCAACTACCGATATCATTGGGAAAACAAATTTCAGAGTTAGGGTATACATGTTCGCTGTGGTATGGGGGATCCTTATCCTGGTCTAGCTTAGGTTTATTTGCTAAAGGAAATGGATTTCATAATGTATATTCAGGATTTGATATTACATCTAATGATACACCACATACTTGGTTGGGTGTATATGACCATTTATTTTTAGAGGGGATACAACAAAAGTTAGATGAGAACAATACAGATAACTATGAGTTTCATTTTGTCTATACTACCTCAAATCATGGACCGTACACGATTCCAATTGAAAAGTATGGATTTGAAAAAGAAGAATTGTTAAAAAAACTGCCAGACTATTTAAATAAATATGCTGAAGACATTGGTACCTATGCGTATTGTGATTATTATTTAAGCCAGTTTATTCGTTATATCCAAGAAATTTATGAAGATAGTTTAATTATCGTAACAGGTGACCATACAAGAAGATTACCTATGCCAAGTCAAGATAGTAACAGAATACATAGCTTACGCGAAGATATAAGCACAGCATTTTATATGTTACATAAGGACTTTGACAAAGATTTATTAAATGCTGTAAGGATAGGAACGCATATGAATATTCTGCCAACTATCATGGAATTAGTGGCACCCAAAAATCATGAATATGTAAGCTTATTTCCATCGTTGTTTGAAGCACAAGAGCTTATTGTAACCCCATATCATTGGCTCAGTAATAGTCATATTGGGTTCTTTAGAAATCAACGTGTAGAGACTTTAGATGGAACTCCTGTATATGATTATAATGTAAAAGATGTAGTTGCTTTACAACGAGCCTATATGGAAGTAACAGGGGCTATTGTACGCCATCAACTATAACCTACTGTTGAATACAAGACGTAAACTTGATACAATAAAGAATGAATAAAAGACTATCACGTAAGGTGATAGTCTTTGTCATATGTGGATAAATAAGAGGAAGTTTATGAATACAGTTAGTGTGCTAATTTTAACAAGAAATGAAGAACAGAATATTAAGGATTGTATAGAAAGTTGTCAACCTTTTGCTGATGAAGTAATTGTTATCGATGATGGCAGTGAAGATAATACAGTATCCATTGCAGAGTCGTTAGGTGCAAAAGTCTTGCATCGATCAATGAATGGTGATTGGGGCGCACAACAAACATTTGCAATAGAACAAGCCCGCAGTCATTGGGTATTCTTCATTGATGCAGATGAACGATGTAGCCCTGAATTATGTAAGGAAATTAAGTTAGCTATACAAGGAGAAGATTTAGCATATTGGATACAGCGGCATAATCGCTTTCATCATAATGTAGCCACTCATGGAGTATTACGTCCAGATTATGTATGTCGTTTGATGCCCAAAGAAGGTTCCTATGTAGAAGGATATGTTCATCCTGCGATTATTACGCCTTATGATAAGAAAGAATTAACAGCACCTATGTATCATTACACCTACGATAATTGGGAGCAATATTTTAATAAATTAAACAAATATACAACCTTATCAGCAGAAAAATATAAAAAGGCTAATAAATCGGTTTCCTTTTTGAAAGATATTGTATTTCGACCATTCTGGGCATTTATTAAAATGTATCTTTTACAAGGTGGTATTTTAGATGGGAAAATGGGATGGATCTTGTCCGTAAACCATTACTTTTACACTATGACAAAATATGTGAAGTTGTATTATTTATATAAATCCAATGGTAAGTTGTAATTAAGTGTTATACGATTACGGTAAGGAGTTCCCATGCGAGTTGCCATATTAGAAAGTATTATCATGCCAGCAGGACATGAAGTAGAATTTGATAGAATCCTTGTGAATGAAATGAAACGACAAGGACATGAACCTATGTTTTTTGTGCCGGAAAATTTCCCCTTTAAGGTTGATTATGGAGTGCCTGTTCATGAGTTACAAGGTGGCGAAGTTGTGACGTATGCAGGAGCTACTTGGTATCAAAAACTGTGGCGATCCGTGCAACGTGAGAAACGGCGTGTAGCCTGGTTTAATAGTGCGTGCGAATTAGCAAAACAAGGGACTTGTGATGCCATAATTATTCCTACAGCCACCTATCGGTATATTAAATCTTTGCTGAGAAGTGAATTGAAAAACTCACCAGTTCCTGTACATATTATATTTCATGGTATCAATCCCAAGGAGCAGCCTAAGTTTGAAAAACAAGCTAGACGAATACAAACGTATAAGAATGTTCATTTGCATGTCATTACATTACGAAATGATTTTGCTAATAGTGGGTTGACCAATGTTCAATTAGTCGCTCCACCTGTATTTAAGCCAGTATATAATGAAAGTAATACTGTAAAAGATAAAAAAGAAGTGCTACGAATTGGCTTTTTTGGACAATTCCGTAAAGAAAAAAATCTAGAGCCATTTATACAAGCCTTTATCCGTGCAAAGTTTTCAGTACCTGTTGAATTAGTAGTACAAGGTGCAACCGCAAAACCTGAGGATACAGCATTATTTAGCGCATTTATAGAAAAGTATAAACATATCCCTAATATTGTGTTCCGTCATGAGAATCTGATAGGAAAAGAATGGGAAGATGCTTTGCTATCTGTAGATGCCATTGCAATGCCATATGCAGCGGAGAGATATAGGTACCATTGGGGAGCGATGTTATTTACTGCCATTGGATATAATAAACCAGTATTAGTCTCACCAGAATTAAATCCTGAGGTACTAGCAAAATTTCCAATCGGTTGTGTGATAAAATCATTGGCAGAAGTAAATATTATAAATGCTATGCAAGATTTGGTAAACTTGCTAAGTACGAAAAGAGCAGAAACTAAAGTGGCATTGGAACAGGCTAATGAGGCATACAGCCATGCAGCGATAATTCGAGCGATTTTGAAAGGGCAGTAGTATGAAGATTTTATTAGCTAATTTCACCAAAATGGTTGCAGATAGTGGTGGATTGGCCAAGGTAACTTGTGCCTTTGCCAATGAAATGAACCGACGAGGTCATGAGGTCGTATTAGTATACAGTGACGAACAATCTGGAGAATTTTATTATCCAATTGATGCAGATGTGGTGCAATATGATTTACGGAATATGGATGGAAAAAGGGTGACCTATCCACTCACATTACGTCTAAAACGTGAATGGTATCGTATGTTTAATAAGCAAAAAGCTAGGACTATTAATAATGATTTTGCTGAATCGTACTTATTAGAAGCATTACAGAATATATTGGAAAAGACACAACCAGATGTTATTGTAAGCTTTCAACCAGCAGCAACAAAACTGTTGGTTATGGATTTAGATACCTCCATACCAGTTGTAACAATGAGTCATGGTGATCCAGAAGATTATTTTCACTTTTATCCAAAAGCAGAGATACCAGCTGTAGAAAAATGTGCAATGAACCAAGTTCTATTACCATCATTTAAAGAACATCTATTACACCATTTGCCGAATGCTAAAGTGACCGTGATTGGCAATGCGATTCCACAATATAAGGAACAAGTAGATTTAACTAGAATAAAAGAAATCTATAGAATTGGTTTTTTAGCGAGATTATCTAAAAATCATAAACAGCCACATTTGTTAATAGAAGCATTTTGTAAATTAGCAGATGAATTTCCGCATTGGGAGTTAGTACTATGGGGAGCTAAAGAAGGCGATTCGTTTTTTAAGCAAATGGAATTAATGATAGCTACACATGGATTACAAGAACGAATTCGGTTTGCAGGAACTACAAATGACGTAGAAGGGGCATTAGCAAGTTGTGATATTTTTGCTTTTCCAAGTGCCTATGAAGGGTTTGGATTATCCTTAGGGGAAGCTATGAGCAAAGGCCTACCAGCAGTGGGCTTTGCATCCTGTAGTGCAGTGAATGAATTAATCATTGATGAATATAATGGAATACTGTGTGAGGATGGTGCCGATAGCTTAGCTCAAGGATTAAAGAAATTAATGAGTAATCAAGAATTACGTGTGGAATATGGTGCAAATGCTAATAAAAGTATGAAAGTGTATGCTCCAGATAGAATATGGGATGAGTGGGAGAGATTGCTATTTTTATTAGTAAAAAATGGTTAGTGTAATTCTAGATGATTGAGAGGTATATATGAATATTTTACAAATTTGCTTGACTGAGATTGTAGAAAGTGCTGGTGGAGTAGAGAGAGTATTTTGCAATCTTGCAAATCATTTTTGTGAAAATCATAATGTCACAGCCGTGTGTGTAGATGAAAAAGAGGGAAAACCATTTTATCATCTAAATAAAAAAGTAAACTTTATAAATTTAGGACCAAAAATAAATATAAAAGTACCATTAGGTATTAAAATTAAAACCGAGTTAGTAAAAGGATTTAATAAGGCATTTAAAGTTCATCATGAATGGCCTAAACATATATGGCAACGTAGGAGTTTAGCAGTTGAATTATCAAAAACCATATCAGATATTAATCCAGATGTTATATTTTGTTACTCAACCAATATAGTGCCATTACTAATTGATTTAGGAGTGGATGAAAAAAATATTATTATGATGTTTCATTCAAAAATAGATATGCAGAAGATTCCTAAACAAGAGATTGAGTTGCTAAAAAAAGTTAGGGTTGTTCAGGTTTTACTTCCAGAATATAAACAGGTACTTGTTGCAGCGGGCTTTGAAAATGTAATTGTTATTGGAAACTATATTGATGTTGTGAATAAAGAACAAAAAGTTAGAATTAATGATGATAGAAGAAATAAATACATTACTTATATTGGCCGTATTGATAAGCATGTTAAACGCCCTCATATGTTGGTGGATGCCTTTATACAAGTTGCTGGTACACATCCTGAATGGAAATTAAAAATTATTGGAGGCAACGAACAACCAACGGGATATCTTGAGCAAATTATACATTCCTTGGATAATTGTGAGATGCGTGATAGAGTTGAAATAAAAGGCATTATATCTGATGTGTATGAAGAATTATGTACTACAGATATATTGGTCAATACCAGTTCAGAAGAAGGATTTGGACTATCAGTTCTTGAAGCTTTATCGTATGGTGTACCCGTTATTGGTTTTGAAAACTGTACAGGAGTTAATTGTTTAGTTCAACACGAATATAATGGCATTTTGTGCAAATCTACGAGTAAGTCTCTAGCAGAAGCCTTAGAACGATTAATGACGGATACTCGTTATCTGGAAGTGTTACAATCTCATACGAAAGAGACTGCGAAACAATACTCTAAGAAAAAAATTCTAACAAAATGGAATGATATTATACAGTGTTTTAATAAAGATGTTATGGAGTAATAAATCATGAATTTAGTTGAAAAATATGAAATTACTAAAAAAGATGAAATATTATGTGAGTTAATTCGAAAAATAAAAGGAAGTAGAATATGTCCTGATTTTTTATATAAATATTCCTTAAAAAAATATGGATCAAAAGATAATTTAGCCAGGTATTATACTGAAAAGTATTCTAATATACCGATAGGAAAGTTTACATGGGGGTATCGATATGTTAGAAATGATATATTACACTCGGTAGGTGCATTTTGTTCAATTGCAGTGGATCAGCTTTTGGTACCTAACGGACATATTATGGAGTATATAACAACTTGGAATACAGAATTGAACTATCAAAATAATTTGCCGATTAAACATAGTACGAGAATCGGTAATGATGTATGGCTAGGAGCAAGATGTACACTTTTAAATAATATAACAATAGGTGATGGTGCTGTAATAGGTGCAGGGAGTATCATTACTAAAGATGTACCACCTTATGCAGTTGTTGTTGGGGCCAATAAAATTATAAAATATCGATTTCCACAAGAAATTATTGATAAACTTTTAATTATGAAATGGTGGGAATGGGATGATATAAAAATAAAGGAAAGCTATGGACTGTTTGAAAATCCAATAAAGTTTATTGATAAATATTATGTTGATTAATTAACGGAGGATTGAATGAAGAAAATATTACAAATAATTTTAGGCGATTCTTGTCTTCCAGTTATGGCATATAAAGATATGGGAATGACCTTATATACGTTAGGTTCAAACTATGGATGGAATTCTCAATATGGTTGTTTTGGTGTTAATGATAAAAACTGGCCTGATGAGTTTTTGAAGTATGTAGAGATTACTATTATTGGTATAAAAATTGATTATAACGGTAGTGTGGAAGATACAAAGCTTTTTATTCAAAATCATGCTACAAATTATGATGTTATTATGTTTTTCAATTATGGTAGTACTGTATATAAATTAGCTAAACTTTGTAAGAAAATTAATCCGAATATAGCTGTATATTCTAAGTTAGATATGGGACAAGGTGGATTTTTACATTTTTCTCCAAATAGGAACTTCACCAATTTACGTAGTCGTTTTGAAGCGTTTAAAAGTAGATATATAGATTTTTTTACTGTAGAAACAAAAGAGTATTATAATACTTTAAAAGACACCCCGATGTTTAAAGGCAGATTGCATTACCTACCAAATGGTGTATCTACATTAGGGATCGATGATGCCACAGTAAATATAGATCAAAAAGAAAATATTGTGATTACTGTTGGTAGGCTAGGTATTTATGAGAAAAATACAGAATTATTTTTGGATAGTATATTAGATATTCCTAATAAAATACGTAGTCAATGGAAATTCTACTTTGTGGGACCACAAACGAGGGAGTTTTCGCAGTATATCGCAAAATTTTTAGAAGATAATCCAATGCTTGTACCTAATATAGTTCAGTTAGGAAATATCACAGATAGGAATGAACTATCTAACCTATTAAAAAAGTCAAAAATTATTTGTATGCCTAGTAGATCAGAAGGGGCCTGTATTGCAACTTTGGAAGGTATGTATTTTGGTTGTATACCTATTATTAGCCGGTATAGTGCTTTTGTAAAAGATACAACAAATAATGAAAGTATTGGTAAGGTTGTGGATGACTATACATCTAGTGGCTTTGCCAAGACAATGGTAGAATATATGAAAGATGAGATTCGTTTAAAATCTGAAGTAGAAAAAGCAATAAGTTATGCAAGAGATACATTTGATTATAAAACTATTGGTGCTGAATTGAATCGATTGTTGATGTTGTATAAAAAAGATTAGTAAAATAAATAGAGGTACTTATAATAAAGTGCTAAAAATTATAGGTTATAGAACTTTTATATATTATTTTTGTCAGGATAAGTTAATATATAAGTGTAGATAAGAGTTTAGTTAGGTATATTCAAGAAATAATAATTAAATGTAACGAAGATAAGGGTTCACATTTTAGTACAAAATAAAAGTAGTGACAGAGCGAGAAATCGCTCTGTTTTTAGATATTAAAATGTGTCTTGACAACAAAAAATAGTTAAAAACAACATAATTAATTTTATATATTTTAATTTGTCAAGTGCTATTTGCATTTTTTTGTAGTCAGTTTATATTTTGTATGGTATACTATAAAAAACGAAAACTCGTTTTTAAGGAGGGATAGCCATGCTTATATCTGTAGAAGTTGAAAATTTCAGGTCATTTTGTGACAGAACTGTATTTTCTATGGAAACTGGATCTAAATTACGATCACATGGTTCTACAAATACACATAGATTTAAACGATTAAAGCTTTTAAAATCTGCTTTAGTTTTTGGCGGAAATGCTAATGGTAAAACGAATGTAATCAATGTGTTTCACTTGTTAAAGGCACTTATTTTACAGCCGACTAGCTCTGAGTTAGAAGGGCTCTTGACAGATACTTTTGCGGGTAATTCAGAACCAACATATTTTTTGGTAAAGTTTCTAAAAAATAATAAATATTTTACGTATGAATTAGAATATGTTGAAGATAGAGTTATACGAGAGTCTTTGCAAGTGAATGATTGTATTATTTTTTCGCGTGATGGTGAAGAGCTAGTTTTGCCAGAATCATTGATGCCGTTGTATACGACTATACGAAAAAATCAATTATTGTTATTCTTTGCTCAAACTAATAACATTTTGGAAGCAAAAGAAGCTTATGAATGGTTTGTTATCGATGTTGTGATTCCAAATACAAATAAGCTACATCAATTAATCCTTAAAGAATTAAAACAGAATAAGGAATTAACTAGAAAAATTATACTATTTTTACAAGCTGCTGATTTCAATATTTTAGATATTGAGGTGCGCGATCGTATCGATCATGTACCTAGTGAACTTTCAGTCAAGATGAGTGGTGAAGATGCGGAAATTACTGCAGGAGAATTTATAGAACAACGCGTGGCAGAAATGTATTGTACTCATCAAGGAGTAAATGGAGATACGTTTGTTTTAAACTTTTCAGAGGAAAGTGCAGGAACTAAAATATTTTTACGACTAGCCGCATATATATTAAGAGATCAAGATAGAAATACAGTATTTTTAATTGATGAATTTGATGCTTCTTTGCATATTAAGTTGACAGAAGTTTTGTTAAAATTATTTAATCAATGGAATCAAAGAAGTCAATTTATAGTAACTACTCACTCATTTGATTTGATGGATAAGCAGTTGCGCCCAGATCAAATCTATTTTGTAGAGAAGGATAGATTTGGTAAAAGTGAGCTATATAGTCTGTTTGATTTTGCGGATACAAAGTTAAAACGTCATGATTATAAATATAAGCGAAGATACTTGCAAGGTATTTATGGAGCAGATCAAATTGTAAATGACTCAGCTATTGCGGAGGCATTGGGAGTAGATTATGAGTAGAGCACCTAAAGGGAAGCGGGCTAAAAAGGTGTTCTATATTATAACTGAGGGTAAAACTGAAGAAGGCTATATATCAAA
Source organism: uncultured Veillonella sp. (assembly GCA_963522415.1). GTDB lineage: Bacteria > Bacillota > Negativicutes > Veillonellales > Veillonellaceae > F0422. Next base: position 38,027 of record CAUQZV010000002.1, read on the forward strand.
ATTTACACAAGAATACCGCTGTAGTGCTGTAAGAATAATCAAAATTAAACCTTGTGGAGCGAAAATTATCCATAGAGCAAGTGATGTTTGGAAGAAGGATAAAACCTATAGAGCAAACCCTGGTCCTAAAGGTGTTATTATAGACAAAGATACATTAACGGAAGATGATTTTAATAATATTTTAAAGGATGCTGAGAATAAAGAGATAAATGTATTTTTTTCCAACTCTGCTTTTGAAGTATGGCTATTAGCTCACTATGAGCTAATTACTATAAGTATACTTTCGTCATCTAAACTAAAAGAAAGGTTATCAAGAAATTTGTCGCAGGAGTATAAAAAAGGTGATGCTGGGCAGCTAAGGAAAATAGTGGCACATTTTGATCAAGCTATTAAAAATACAAAAAATGTCTGTGAAGTTTCATATCATACTCAGTGTACTAATGTAGGGAAACTATGTCAGAACTTGCGAGAAGACACATAATAAGTAAAGCATGAAAGAGTTAATATAATTGACAGTAAGCGTATTGTTTTGTAATCTAATCATTAGAAGACAATAAAATATATAGTTTTTACCGGGGCGATACTCTGTATTGCTCCGGTTTTTTGGTCGTCGACTTAGAGAGGTACAAAAAACTTGCACCATCCCCAATAGTCTTGTAAAATAGAGGTATAACAACTTATGTAGTATAAGAAATTTTAGGAGGAATTGATTATGGCAGTGAAGATTGGTATTAATGGCTTTGGTCGTATTGGTAAATGCGTAATGCGCGCCGCTCTTAACAATCCAGATGTAGAGGTGGTAGCTATTAATGATACTGGTGATATTGAAGGTTCCGCTTTACTGTTCAAGCATGACTCTATTCATGGTAACTTGAGCTGTGATGTAACAATAGATGGTGACTACTTAGTAGTAGATGGTAAACGTATTCGTGTATTCTGTGACCGTGATCCAGCAAATATTGACTGGTCTTCCGAAGGTGTTGAAATCGTTGTGGAATGTACAGGCGTATTCCGTTCCCGTGAAAAAGCAGCAGCTCATCTTGGTGGTACTGTTAAAAAAGTAATTATTTCTGCACCTGGTAAAGATGAAGATAAAACTATCGTTATGGGTGTTAATGAAAGCGAATATGATCCAGCAAATCATCACGTGATTTCCAATGCAAGCTGTACAACAAACTGTTTGGCTCCATTTGCAAAAGTATTGCATGATGAGTTTGGTATTAAACGTGGTATGATGACAACAATCCATTCTTATACAAATGACCAACGTGTACTAGATGCGCCTCATAAAGACTTACGTCGTGCTCGTGCAGCAGCGATGTCTATTATTCCGACTACAACTGGGGCAGCAAAAGCTGTGGCATTAGTATTACCAGAATTAAAAGGTAAATTGAATGGTTTTGCTCTTCGTGTTCCTACTCCAAATGTATCTGTGACAGACTTGGTAGTAGAATTAGAAAAAGAAGTAACAAAAGAGGATATTAATGCAGCATTACGCAAAGCAGCGCAAGGCGAATTAAAAGGTATTCTTGGTGTGTCCGACTTACCATTAGTATCTATCGACTTCAATGGCGATTCTCGTAGTTCTATCGTAGATGCAGATTTAACAATGGTAATGGAAGGCAATATGGCAAAAGTAGTAGCTTGGTATGACAATGAGTGGGGCTATTCCTCTCGTATTGTTGACCTAGCTGTATACATGAGCAAGCAAGGCTTATAATCTGGCAGGGGCTACGAGAGTAGTCCCTTTTTGTCATGTCATCATAGGGGATAATTAATAGCATAAGGGCGTTGCCACAAGGCATACATTGGTGTATCTTGCCCCCTATCTTGAAAAATATACGTTAGATATATAGGAGATACTATGAAACTTTCATTAGCAAATATGAATGTAGCGAATAAAACAGTATTTGTAAGGGTAGATTTTAATGTACCTTTGAAAGACGGTGTTATCACTGATGATACACGGATTCGTGCTACATTGCCGACATTACGATATCTTATCGGGGCAGGTGCCAAAGTGGTGATTGCCTCTCATTTAGGTCGCCCAAAAGGGGAACGCAAACCAGAGTTTACCCTAGCGCCTTGTGCGAAACGATTGAGTGAATTGTTAGAGCAAACAGTTCGTTTTGTTGAAGATTGTATTGGTGATGTGCCTGCAAAAGCAGTGTCTGAAATGCAATCTGGAGACGTAGTGGTGTTAGAAAATCTTCGTTTTTATAAAGAAGAAGAGAAAAACGATCCTACCTTTGCGAAGGCCTTAGCTGAGTTAGCAGAAGTGGGCGTGAATGATGCTTTCGGCGTGTCTCACCGTGCCCATGCCTCTGTGGAAGGGATTACGAAATACTTGCCAATGGGAGCTGGTTTCTTGTTAGAAAAAGAAATTCGCTATGTTGGTGGTGCTGTAGAGCACCCAGAACATCCATTTGCAGCCATCATTGGAGGCGCTAAGGTCAGTGATAAAATTGAAGTGATTTCCAACTTATTGCCAAAGGTAGAAGTGTTAATCATCGGCGGCGGCATGGCGAATACTTTTGTAGCGGCCCAAGGTTATAATGTAGGTACGTCTTTGGTAGAAGCAGATAAATTTGAACTAGCGCGTGAATTAATCGCGCGGGCGAAAGAAACCAATACGAATTTGTTGCTACCAGTGGATTTCGTAGTAGCTGATGCTTTCAGTGAAACTGCAAATCACAAGGTAGTAGATGCCACAGCTATTGAAGATGGTTGGATGGCTTTAGATATTGGACCGAAGAGCCGTGAGCTATTCGCAGCGGCCTTAGCACCAATGAAAATGATCGTTTGGAATGGTCCTATGGGTGTATTTGAAATGGAAGCTTTTGCTGGTGGTACGAATGCCGTAGCGCAAGCGGTAGCGGATGCTAGCGCCATAACGATTGTAGGTGGCGGTGATTCTGTGGCCGCTATTGAAAAAAGCGGCTTAAGTCACAAAATTTCTCATATCTCCACTGGTGGCGGTGCGTCCTTAGAATACTTGGAAGGCAAAGTATTACCAGGCATTGCAGCGTTACAAGAGGCATAGGAGGTTATCATGAGACAACCGATCATTGCAGGAAACTGGAAAATGTACATGACTAATACAGAGGCCACGGTATTAGTAGAAGCATTAAAACAAGTAGTGGCTGATACGTCTTGTGAGGTGGTGGTATGTCCTCCTTTCACAGCGCTCAGCACAGTGGCAGAGTTAACGGAAGATACGAAGGTTCGTGTAGGGGCACAAAATGTATTCCATGAGGAAGAGGGTGCCTATACAGGGGAAGTATCTCCAGCTATGTTAACAGATATAGGCGTGTCGTATGTGATTGTGGGTCACTCGGAACGCCGGTCTATTTTCAAAGAAGCAGATCGCTGTGTCAATAAGCGAGTGCGCATTGTTTTACAGCATGGTATGAGCCCTATCCTTTGTGTTGGTGAAAGTTTAAACCAACGGGAAAGTGGAGAAACGGTAGCGTTCATTCACTCTCAATTAGAAATGGGATTGCATGGTGTGCCTGCTGAAGAAATGCCAGAAGTGGTGATTGCCTACGAACCTATTTGGGCCATCGGCACAGGTCGTACAGCTACGGCAGAGCAAGCTGGTGAAGTATGCCAAAGTATTCGTGAGAAAATTGCGACTATGTATACTCCTGAGATTGCAGATCAAGTGCGTATTGTATATGGTGGTAGTGTGAAACCAGAAAATGCAAAAGAGATTCTGGCACAACCTCATGTGGATGGCGCATTAGTAGGAGGCGCTTCTTTGAAAGCAGATTCATTCGCAGGTATTATTAAAGCCTGTTAATACAGGTTTGAGGTAACATATGGCAAAATTAAAAGGACCAGTAATGTTAACCATCCTCGATGGATTTGGTATTGGGGATGGACAGGATCCAACAAATGCGGTGGTACAAGCGAACCCTCGTACATTTTTAAAACTATGGGACGAATGTCCTCACACGTTACTAGACGCATCTGGTATGGCAGTGGGTTTGCCAGATGGACAGATGGGGAACTCAGAGGTAGGGCATTTGAACATAGGTGCAGGTCGTATTGTATACCAAGAGCTAACTCGTATTACGAAAGAAGCGCAGGACGGTACTTTATTTACAAGACCGGTTCTTGTGAATGCCTACGAGGCAGGGAAACAACAGGCATTGCACTTAATTGGCTTGCTGTCAGATGGAGGAGTACATTCTCATATTGATCATCTAAAAGAGTTGCTCCGAGGTGCTAAGGCAGCGGGAGTGTCCAATGTATATATTCATGGCTTTTTAGATGGTCGTGATGTACCGCCACAAAGTGCCTTGGCATATATTGATGATATTGCTATGTTCTGTAAAGAACTAGGGTTAGGCTCTTTGGCTACCGTTGGTGGTCGGTATTACGGTATGGACCGTGATCAACGATGGGAACGAGTGCAATTAGCATATAATGCCATGGTTTGTGGCATTGGTACTGCCGTAGCGTGTGCTCATGAAGCGGTGGAACGCAGTTATGCAGAGGGAACGACAGATGAATTTGTGATTCCATCGGTGGTGGAAGGGTATACAGGTATGCAGGATGGGGATGCGGTGTTATTCTTTAATTTCCGTCCCGATCGAGCTCGTCAATTAGTGCGTGCAGTAGTTGATCCTACGTTTACTGGGTTTGAGCGAAAACGTGTTTTACAAGATTCCTATGTGGCAAGTATGACTCGCTACGAAGCAGATTTAGCGGTGCCCGTTGTGTATGATAAAGAATTGTTAACAGACACCTTAGGAGAAGTGTTATCTAAGGGTGGTTATCGGCAATTGCGCATTGCAGAAACGGAGAAATATGCTCATGTGACATATTTCTTTAATGGTGGTAAAGAAGATGTATTCCCTGGGGAAGACAGAATCTTGGTACCATCTCCGAAGGTGGCAACCTATGACTTACAACCAGAGATGAGTGCTCCAGAGGTGACAGAAAAGGTTGTGGCAGCTATTTGTAGTGGCGAGTATGATATGATTATCTTGAACTACGCCAATCCAGATATGGTCGGTCATACAGGTGATTTTGAAGCTGCAAAACGAGCGATTTTAGCTGTAGATGAGGGACTTTCAGAAATAGTGAAAGCCATTCAAGATATGCAGGGACAATTATTAATTACAGCGGACCATGGAAACTCGGAAGTCATGGTAGACCATACGACAGAGATTCCGCATACGGCGCATACAACGAATCCGGTGCCACTGATTTTAGTGGGCGCCCCAGAGGGTGTGACATTACGACCAGGTCGGCTATGTGATTTAGCACCAACGATGTTAGACTTAGGGGGCATTGCGCAACCTGAGGCGATGAGTGGTGAAAGTTTGTTAGTACAATAAGGAGAAGTAACAATGGCAGTAATTACTGATGTATACGCAAGAGAGATTATGGATTCCCGTGGCAATCCAACAGTAGAAGTAGAAGTATATTTGGAAGATGGTACTATCGGCCGTGCGGCGGTTCCATCTGGAGCGTCTACGGGTCAATTTGAAGCAGTGGAACTGCGCGATAGCGAGTCTCCTCGTTACTTAGGCAAAGGTGTATTACAAGCGGTAGCAAACGTAAATGACATCATCGGACCTGCTATTTTAGGGTTTGATGCGTCTGAGCAAGTGGCTATTGATGGGTTGATGATTGAGTTAGATGGCACTCCTAACAAAGAAAAATTAGGTGCTAATGCGATCTTAGGTGTATCCATGGCAGTAGCCCGTGCAGCGGCTGAATCCTATGATTTACCATTGTTCCAATATCTTGGTGGTACAAATGCAAAAGAATTGCCAGTGCCGATGATGAACATCTTGAACGGTGGCGCTCATGCAGATAACAATGTGGATATTCAAGAGTTCATGATTATGCCAATCGGTGCTACAAGCTTTATGGAAGCATTGCGCTATTGTGCAGAAGTATACCATACTTTAAAAGGTGTATTGAAAGCAAAAGGCTTGGCCACTGGTGTAGGTGATGAAGGTGGATTTGCTCCTAACTTAGGCTCCAACGAAGAAGCATTACAAGTGATTACAGAAGCTATCGAAAAAGCTGGTCTTGTAGTGGGCAAAGATATTGTATTTGCTATCGATGCAGCATCTTCTGAGTTCTACAAAGATGGTAAATACCACTTAGCTGGTGAAGGCAAAGTAAAAACATCTGCTGAAATGGTAGAATACTATGCAGAACTTTGCGAAAAATATCCAATCTACTCCATCGAAGATGGCTTAGCAGAAGAAGACTGGGAAGGCTGGAAATTATTGACAGAACGCCTTGGTAAAACTGTTCAATTAGTAGGTGACGATTTATTCGTAACGAATACAAAACGCTTGTCCCGTGGTATCAAAGAAGATACAGCGAATGCAATCTTGATTAAAGTAAACCAAATTGGTACATTGACAGAAACATTCGATGCTATTGACATGGCAAAACGTGCGGGTTATACAGCGGTAATCTCTCATCGTTCTGGTGAAACAGAAGATTCCACAATTGCTGATATTGCTGTAGCAGTGAACGCTGGACAAATCAAAACTGGTGCCCCAGCTCGTTCCGAACGCGTAGCAAAATACAATCAATTACTTCGCATCGAAGACATGTTGGCAGAAACAGCGCAATACCGTGGTAGCGATGTGTTCTATAACATCAAACGATAAGAATATGTGAAAATGAAAAAAGGACCCTGTGGGGTCCTTTTTGTATAAAACCTATATGTATTTTTCGTATATTGCGGGAAGTTCCTGCAAGAATAAACTATAATTAGGAGCCTGACGTTGGTTTAATACGGCAAGAATAGTAATCGTATGATGAATTTCGTTGATACTATAATAAATATCATATTTCTCGAAAGAATAAATATGATATACATTTTTAGTGGACTTAGATACATTTAGAATACGATATCGATGCGGTAGATATGATAAACTCTCTATAGCTTTATGTATTTTATGCGAAGTGTACTTAGCTGTTTCTACGGAGAAAGATTCAGCTATATAGCAATAGATATTTAATAAATTGTATTCTGCAAATGATGAAAGTCGTATATCATAGGTTTCCATAATTATTCTCCCAATAAAGTAGCGAAAAATTCTTTAGCAGAACGTCCATGACCATTGTTTATTTCTTCGACTCCACGAGATAAAATATCTTCTAATTCTGAAGGGCTAAAGTCAGATGTACTAAGGGGCGGTGTATTTAACTTTAGATCAAAAGGGAGTCCGTTATGTAGGATAATTTGTCGATAAAATAAATCAATAGCGACAGCGCGACTTAATCCAAGGTCTTCTAAAATAGATTCAGCATGTTGTTTTACATTTTCATTAATTCGGACATTAACACTAGCAGATTTCATGTTGGGCTCCTTTCTGTGTACTATATTACTTAAATTATAAACCGTTGTATTGCAATATGCAACATAAAATAATACATGAAATATAAATTGACTAGGTAGTAGTTTGTGATATAATAGAGCTAAGAAAAGGAGAGCCATCAACGTGCGTTCGGCGTTAGGCTCATCTGAGGAATGAAAAAAGATGATACCTAACGTGTTGAGGAGTGGTAGTCCTCATGCGTTAGGTATTTTCATTGTCTACTTACATAGATCAATGATAGCACTCGCTTTGTTTTATACAAAGCGTTTATTTTTTTGCATAAAATCAATGAAAGACGATATATATAATCTGTGATATAATAGAAAAGATTAATGCTGAATGCATTCTATAGAATTTTAAGTAAAGGTGAAAGGATTAGGAAAGGAGGAGTAGGGTGTACAACAATTTTGAAGTGATTGGGGCATTTGCATTGTATTTAGGCCTCATGATGTACATCGGGGTATATTATTACCGCAAGTCTAATAGCTTAGACGACTATATTTTAGGAGGTCGCCAGCTAGGCCCCTGGATCACGTCCATGAGTGCGGAAGCATCAGACATGAGTGGATGGATGTTGATGGGTTTACCTGGATTTGCCTACTCAACAGGGATATCGGCGTTATGGATTGCCATTGGTTTAGCTTTGGGAACGTGGCTGAACTGGGTATTCGTATCGAAACGATTGCGCAATTATACAGAGGTAGCGAATAATAGTTTGACTATACCGGATTATTTGAAAAACCGTTTTCATGATACATCAAGAATTGTGCCAGTTGTGTCTGCTATCTTCATCGTTATTTTCTTTTTAATTTACACGTCCTCCGGATTTGTAGCAGGTGGTAAATTATTTAATACTATCTTTGGACTAGATTATATGACATCTCTCTTTATTACAGCCGGGGTAGTTATTTTCTACACCTTCCTAGGTGGTTTCTTAGCCGTAAGTTGGACAGACTGTATCCAAGGTATGATGATGTTTTTCGCCATCTTATTGGTACCGGTGGCGGCAGCCATGTATTTAGGTGGTCCTGTGGAAACATCTCAATTAATTGCTACGGAGTTCCCAGCAGGCTTGTCCATTTGGGGACCGGAACAAGATACTTTTACCTTGGTGGTAGGTATTATTTCTAGCCTAGGATGGGGGCTTGGTTACTTCGGTCAACCTCACATCTTAGTGCGTTTCATGGCGATTTCCGATGCGAAAGAATTGAAAAAAGCTACGAATATTGCCATGATTTGGGTGGTGATTTCCTTGTTGGCTGCGGTGGCAGTAGGTCTTGTTGGTAAAGTGTACTTAACAACACCGCTAGTAGATGCCGACGCAGAAACAGTGTTCCTTGTGATGAGCGAGCATTTATTTAACCCATTTGTGGCAGGTTTGATTTGGTCCGCTGTATTGGCAGCCATCATGAGTACAGCCTCTGCACAATTGTTAGTAACTGCATCTTCTGTGTCGCAAGATTTGTACCGCAATGTGTTTGCCCGTGATGCAGGAGACCGTGAACTAGTTATGGTTAGCCGTGCTACGGTATTGATCGTATCTGCTATTGCCATCGTGATGGCGGTGAATCCACAAAGCTATATCTTGACGATGGTGGCCTATGCATGGGCAGGATTTGGTGCTGCCTTTGGTCCAGCTATTTTAATTTCTTTGACTTGGAAACGGATGACTCTGAAAGGTTGTATCGCAGGTATCTTAGTAGGTGGTATTACCGTTCTTGTGTGGAAACAATTTGGTTGGTTCGGCTTGTATGAAATCGTGCCAGGATTCATCTTATCCGCCATTGCTATCTTCGTAGTTAGCTTGTTAGATCATGAGCCAAGCAAAGAAATCCAAGCGGAGTTCGATGCATCTGAACAAATGCATATTTTATAATTACATACACATTGAAAACGAAATGTTGGGGCTAGTCCTTAGGGAGTAGTGCCAACATTTTTTTGTAGAAGAGACTTATAGATGAGGCGCTTATAAAGTACACATTTAGTAATCATTGGGGTCTGTATGAATTAGCATATTTTTTCACCAATATGTATGGATACAACTATAAGTCCTAGTAGGTCTTGTTAGGAAGTTATAACATGCGGTAAGGAAGGTACTGCCTTAAGGGGAACGTGTGACAAGATAGGTATGTCTACTAGTTCATGATGAAGGAAATGGTTGTACTAGGTGAATAGTATAAAAACTGTAAGGTGCATATAACGATATAGGCAATGACTATGGAAAAGAAAGGAGAGTTCTTGGTGGAATAGTTTATAGGTATCTATAAAAATGGTATAATGAATAGATACAATTAGATGAATACGTACGTTAGAAAGGAGGAAAGACATATGGATGCTAGAGCTTTACGAGCATTACAACATTTTTATGGATATTCTAGTTTTCGTCCCGCTCAAGAGGTACCGGTTACAGCTTTGTTAGAGAACCAAGATGTGCTAGGGATTATGCCTACCGGGGCAGGTAAATCAATTTGCTTTCAGATTCCGGCTATGCTAAAGGCGGGCATTACCATTGTGTTTTCTCCCTTGATTTCATTGATGCAAGACCAAGTAGATACCTTAAAAGAACAAGGTATGCCCGCAGCGTATATGAATAGTACCCTCAGTCGAGAGGAACAAAATAAAATTTTGTACTATTTACGGGAAGGGCGGATCAAGTTGCTATACTTGGCGCCAGAAAAGTTAGAGTCAGAAGGATTTTGCGAATTTTTGAGAAGTTTGCCAATTAGTCAAGTCATCATTGATGAGGCCCATTGCGTATCCCAATGGGGGCATGATTTTAGGCCTTCTTTCACAGCCATTGGCCCTTTTATCGCTAGATTGCCACATCGACCGGTGGTGGGGGCTTTCACGGCCAGTGCGACGGAAGAAGTAGAACGTGATATGAAACGTTTGCTAGGCTTAGAGAATGCCTGTGTCCATATTACTGGTTTTGATCGATCAAACTTGGCTTTCACGGTCATCCATGAAAGTCATCGTATGGAATATGTGCGGGATTATGTACTACACAATCCTAATGATGTGGGGATTGTCTATTGTGCCACTCGGGCGAATGTGGAAAAAGTCTATCGTGAGTTGTTGCGATACGGTGTGAAAGTAGGGTATTACCATGGTGGTTTATCTGATGAAGAACGAAAGTATCAGCAAAATCGTTACGCCTTCGATGAAGTGCAAGTGATGGTAGCCACCAATGCGTTTGGCATGGGCATCGACAAAAGTAATGTACGGTATGTCATTCATTACCAGATGCCACGAAATATGGAAAGTTATTACCAAGAGGCAGGTCGTGCTGGGCGAGATGGAGCACCTGCAGATTGTATTTTGCTCTATAATGGGCAAGATGTGGCAGTACATCAATATATATTAAGTCAAAGTGATTTGCCACCAGAGCGTCAACGAATTGAACGAAACATGTTACAATCTATGATTGATTATTGTCATACACCGATGTGTTTGCGTAAGTTTATATTGTCTTATTTTGGTGAGCAAGTGCCTTGGGATCAATGTCATCATTGTAGTAATTGTGATACACCACGGACGGCTGTGGATGTCACATCAGAAGCCACTTTTGTATTACAAACCATTTGGAATACAGAAGAACGATATGGTGTGACTATGATTACAGATATTCTTTGTGGTAATCGGACAGAACGTATTGAGAAGTTCCGTTTACACCGCTTATCCGTATTTGGCAAATTAAATCGTTGGGCAGATAAAGATGTAAAAGGATTTATCAAACGGTTGATCGCGATGGGATATATCGCTTCATCGGGCGGACAGTATCCAATTTTAGCCCTCACAGAGCAAGGTCATGAAGTATTAGGGGGACGAGTAACTGTGAAAGATGTACCCATTGAGGTGGGGGAACATCGTCCTATGCAGAATCGTTCTAATGCAAAGGTCTCTGGGGTGGCAAAAGCTACTAAAGATAATTCTTTATTTGAGGCTCTACGTGTGCATCGTTTGGAACTTTCACGAACAGAAGGGGTAAAACCGTTCATGATCTTTTCAGATGCTACCTTATTGGATATGGTAGCTAAAGAACCATTGACCCTAGGAGATATGGCAAATGTAAAAGGCGTAGGAGATATGAAACTGCGCAAATATGGTAATGAATTTTTGAAGGTCATAGCCGAGTTTAAGAGCAATGTATAGCGATAGATGGAAACAAGGAGGCATAGATGAGTTTAGCAGATACGCAATATTTACAGATTATAGAGAATATATTAGATCATGGGTATTATGCCAACAATCGTACAGGCATTGCGACCTATAAATTACCACATCAAGTGATGCAATTCAATTTAGCAGAAGAATTTCCTATTTTAACCACGAAATTTGTAGCTTTCAAAACGGCCATTAAAGAGTTGCTTTGGATTTGGCAATTGCAATCTAATGATGTGCGCCAGTTGCAGGCTATGAATGTAAAAGTTTGGGATGAATGGATGCGTGAAGATGGTACGATTGGTAAGGCCTATGGATACCAAATTGCCAAATATAAACAGGTAGATAATTTATTGGATATGCTACAAAAGGACCCTCAAAGCCGTCGTATGATTGTGACCTTGTGGAATATTGAGGACTTGCCAGATATGGCGTTGCAACCATGCGCTTATGAAACGTTATGGGATGTTACCGATGGTCGTTTAAATTGTATGCTTATCCAACGCAGTGGGGATATGGGTTTAGGAGTGCCTTTTAACACCGCTCAATATGCTGCATTGGTGCATATGATTGCTCAAGTATCTGGATTGCAGGCGGGACAATTCACGCATGTCATCAATAATGCTCATATTTATGAGAATCATGTAGAAGCTTTACGTATTCAATTAGAACGTAAGTATGAAGCCTTAGAGGCTCCGGTGTTACGATTAAACCCAGAGATCAAAAATTTCTATGATTTTACACCGGAAGATATAACTCTAGAAGGCTATGAGCATTTAGGGAAACTATCTATGACAGTAGCTGTATAAGGAGTTATCTATGTTAGCAATGATTGTAGCAGTGGCTGAGAATGGCGTTATAGGCAAGGATAATCACCTGATTTGGCGCATTCCAGAAGATTTAGCATATTTTAAACAGCGCACTACTGGGCATGTCATCATAATGGGGCGAAAGACATTGGAGTCTTTGCCGTTTTTGTTACCTAATCGTGAACATTGGGTTATTACATCACAATTGGATTACATACCACCCTATGAAGGAGTGAAAGTATTCCATAGTCCAGAGGAAGCGGCACAAGCGGCACAAGACATAGAGTTAGCGTATTGCATTGGCGGTGCGCAGGTGTATGCAAGCATGGCACCTTATGCAGATCGTTTGTATGTGACGGAGTTACACCGAGCTTTCACAGGGGATGTGACATTTACTGAGCATACCAAGCCAGAATGGATGGAGATAGAGCGTATACCCGGCGCAGGGCAAGATGAGTTGTCTTATGATTTTGTAACCTATGAAAGGCGGAAATAGAATGGAAATACATGTAGTGATAGCCCAAGAGTTAGGGGTAAAGCCACATCAAGTAGAAGCAGCCATTACTTTATTAGATGAGGGCAATACAGTACCATTTATTGCACGGTATCGAAAAGAAGTGACTGGTGAGTTAAAAGATGAGCAATTGCGTGACATCGAAGAGCGGATGAAATATTTGCGCAACTTGTTACAAAGAAAAGAAGAAGTCACTAAGTCTATTGAAGAACAAGGCAAATTGACGGACGAACTATCCGCAGCGATTACGAAAGCGATGAAATTGCAAGAATTAGAAGACTTGTATTTGCCATTCCGTCCGAAAAAACGTACTCGTGCGTCCATGGCCAGAGACCGTGGTTTGGAACCGTTGGCACAGGCATTGTTCACAACGGCTACAGAAGAAGAGTTACGCCAAATGGGAGCAGAGTACCTTAATGAAGAAGTGCCTACTGTGGAAGATGCCTTACAAGGGGCGATGGATATTGTAGCAGAAGAAGCGAGTGAACGAGCAGATATTCGCCAATATTTGCGTAAAGCTATGTGGGAAACTGGTCATATGAAAACGGAGCTAGTAGGCGAAGAAGAAGTAAACCAAGGATTCTTACAGTACAATGAAGAATACAAAGAACCCATTCGCCAAGTCCCATCCCATCGTGTATTAGCGATGAACCGTGGGGAAAGCTTGGGCGCTTTAAAAGTTAGCTTTGTGGTACCGGATGAAACATTTATCCAATATATGGTAGACACTGTGCAAGGTACTGCAAGGGTAGAGCATTCGTATATTGCTGAGGCTATTGCTGATGGATATAAACGACTATTGTATCCATCGTTAGAGCGTGAAACACGAAATGCAATGACAGAGCAAGCAGAAGAGCAGGCCATCAAAGTATTTGGTACGAACTTGCGCAATTTGTTGCTCCAAGCACCTTTATCTGGACATGTTATTATGGGCTTAGACCCAGGATATCGTACAGGTTGTAAAATGGCCATCATTGACAGGGAAGGTAATGTCCTAGATTATGGGGCTTACTATCTTACGATGAGTGATAAACAAGCAGAGCGTGCCAAACAAGAATTGGCTAAGAAAATCCGTCAATATGGTGTTACTTTGATTTCTATCGGCAATGGTACTGCTTCTTATGAAACAGAGCAATTTACATCTGCTATGATTGCTGAAGAAGGCTTAGATTGTCATTATATTATTACTAATGAAGCAGGTGCCTCTGTATACTCCGCTTCTAAGTTAGCTATTGAAGAATTGCCAGATTTAGATGTATCTATCCGTGGTGCCGTATCTATTGCGCGCCGTGTACAAGACCCATTGGCGGAATCTGTGAAGATTGATCCAAAATCAATCGGTGTTGGTCAATACCAACATGATGTGAATCAAAAACAATTGGGCGCCACCTTAGATCAAGTAGTAGAAACGGTGGTAAACCATGTAGGGGTAGAGCTCAATACAGCGTCTCCAGCGATATTGAAGCATGTGTCTGGTATTTCTAGCACCGTGGCGAATAATATTATTGCTTACCGCAAGGAACATGGTGCTTTTACTAGTCGTAAGCAATTGTTGAAAGTAGCACGTTTAGGTCCTGCCGCCTTTACACAATGTGCCGGTTTCTTGCGCATCGGTAAAGGGGAGAACCCTTTAGATGCGACGCCAGTTCATCCAGAGTCTTATGAGATTGCCCAAGGAGTGCTAACACAGTTGGGGATGTCCTTAGACGATTTACGTAATAAAGCGACACTGGAAACGACCAAAGCGAAACTGCAAACGGTGAATGTGGAAGAGTTGGCAAAACAGCTCGATGCAGGTGTACCGACGGTACGAGATATTGTAGAAGCCTTGCAAAAACCAGGTCGTGACCCACGGGAAGATTTGCCAGCGCCGATGACACGAAAGCAAATAGCTAGATTGGAGGATATGCAAGTAGGCACTGTGGTAAAAGGAACAGTCCATAATGTGGTGGACTTTGGTGCCTTTGTGGATATTGGTGTAAAAATCAATGGACTCTTGCATAAAAGCGAGTTTTGTGCTTACCATGAACACCCATCCGATGTATTGGCAGTAGGAGATATTATCGAAGTAGAGATTATTTCTGTCGATGCAAAACGGAACCGCATTGGTTTATCTATGAAACGAGAAAAACCAAAACATCTAAACCGTCAAGGTCATAGACACAATGGCGATGGAAATCCCCGTCAAGATACACCACGTAAGGATGGTCAACAACCAAAAGGCGAAAGACAGCAGGGTCGAAACTCTAAGAACATTAAGGATGTAAGAAGTGGCTCAGGTAACCCTATGCGAGATAGAAACAATCGAGGAAAAGGGCAAGAAAAAGAGCAGGACTTAGGCGCTTTATTACAACAATGGGCTGACCGTGGAGGACGTAAACGATGATCTATATCATAAGTATCTTGACCTTCCTATTGGATCAAGTAGCAAAATGGTATGTACGTAGCCACTTTCGGTTGGGTGAATCTGTGCCAGTTGTACCTGATGTTTTTCATTGGACCTATATTGTGAACCATGGAGCAGCCTTTGGTATGTTGATGCACCAACGATGGATATTGTTGTTGGTAGTGGTACTTTTGCTAGGCGCTATGTACGTAGGTCGTAAGAAATTAGCTATGGCACCGTTATATGCACGAATTGGGACAGGTACACTCTTGGGTGGTGCCTTGGGCAATGCCTGGGATCGTTTGTACTTAGGTGGGGTAGTGGATTTCTTTGATTTCCGAGTATGGCCTATCTTTAATATTGCGGATATTGGTATTTGCATTGGTGTACCTTTGTTGATTCTATATTTTTGGTCCTATGAAAGCCAAAAACAGTGAGGTAAATAATGGAAACAAAACAATATATAGTAGAGGCTCAAGATGAGGGTACACGATTAGATGTGTACCTCACGAGAGAGCTTGGTCAGTCACGGAGCTATGTGCAATCCTTAGTGAAAGAGGGAAATGTAGAAGTGAATGGTAAAACAGGAAAATCGAACTTGAAACTTTCAAAGGATAGTGAAATCAGCGTTACTATTCCTGAAGTACACGAAGTAGAGGTAGAACCAGAGGACATTCCACTGGATATTCTTTTTGAAGATTCGCATATGATTGTCATTAACAAAGCTCGTGGTATGGTGGTACATCCAGCGGTAGGTAATCATTCAGGGACACTGGTTAATGCTTTGTTATACCATTGTAAAGATTTATCAGGCATCAATGGAGAAATTCGCCCTGGCATTGTGCATCGCTTAGATAAGGATACGTCAGGTGTGATGATGGCAGCCAAACATGATGAATCCCATTTAGGCTTAGCAGAGCAAGTGAAAGAACATAGTGCTACAAGAACCTATTATGCATTAGTACAAGGTAATATTGCAGAAGAAAAAGGGACTATCAAGGCCCCTATTGGGCGCCACCCTAAAGATCGTATGAAAATGGCGGTGGTCTTTGAAAATAGTAAAGACGCAGTGACCCATTTCCGTGTACTAGAACGATATGGCAAGCACACATTAATAGAATGCCAACTAGAAACGGGCAGAACTCACCAAATTCGTGTACATTTAGCGTATATTGGACATCCTGTGGTGAATGATCCATTCTATGGATTCCGTAAAATGGATTTTCCTATTGTAGGGCAGGCCTTACATTCTAAAACATTATCTGTGAAACATCCTATCACAGGGGAAGCGTTACACTTTGAAGCGCCATTGCCGGAAGATTTTTTGGCATGTATTGAGTATGCGAAAGAGCATAATCGATAAGGAGTGATACTATGGAAGAACGTATCTTAATTGATGAAGCTGGTATGATGCGCGCCATTCGTCGTATTGGGCACGAAATATTGGAGCGTAATAAAGGATTATCCAATGCCTTAATCATTGGTATTGAGCGCCGTGGTGTATATCTAGCAAAACGATTACAAGCTCAAATTGAAGCCATTGAAGGGATTCAAGTAGATGTGGCAACAATGGATGTCTCTTTGTATCGAGATGATCGGAGTAATCAACCGAAGGAAGGGCCTCCGTTTACGATGGATACGACTGGTAAAATTGTGATTCTTGTAGATGATGTATTATTCACAGGTCGTACGATTCGATCTGCCTTGAATGCCCTTATGGATGCAGGTAGACCGAGCGCCATCCAATTAGCTGTATTAGTGGATCGAGGCCATCGAGAACTACCTATACGAGCTGACTATGTAGGTAAGAATATTCCTACGTCCCACCTGGAAACGGTGCAAGTTCATGTGCACGAAGTGGATGGAGATGATAGTGTAGTGATTTTTTAGAAAGATGAGGAACAACCAATGCATGGTATGGGAACCATCCTTAATGTGGTGTTGATTATTTGTGGTAGCTTATTAGGACTCTTTATTCGACACCGTATGAAAGATAATTTAAAAGAAACGCTCATGATGGTGTGTGGCATCATTATCCTTTTGTTAGGTATGAGTGGCACTATGCAATATATGCTAGTGATCGTCAGTGATAGCCTTCATACAACGGGACCTATGATGATGATTATCTCTATGGTGCTGGGGGCTATTATTGGAGAACTTATCGATTTTGATGGGCGCATTACTGCCATTGGAGAATGGCTAAAGTTGAAAACAGGTAACAGTCGGGACCCACAGTTTACCAATGCTTTTATTACGGCATCCATGACATTTACCGTAGGAGCTATGGGCGTCATCGGTTCTATTCAAGATGGTTTGACTGGCGATTACAGTACGATGGTTGTCAAAAGTATTCTAGACGGTATTATCGTGATGGTCATGGCATCCTCCATGGGAAAAGGGGCCTTGTTCTCCTTTTTACCTGTGGGGATTACCCAAGGGATCATTACTGGCTTAGCCCATTTAGCGGCACCGCTTATGACTCCTGAGGCGATTGATAATTTATCCTATGTGGGCTCCATCTTGATTTTCTGTGTGGGCATTAATGTATTGTGGCCCAACAAGATTCGAGTAGCTAACTTGCTACCAGCAATATTTATTGCTATGTTATTAACATTTTTTCCGATTACACTGTAAACTATAGGGGACCCTTTATATTATGGAGGAATGGTGGGTACCACATTCATAACTACTGAACATTAAATAGTGAGGAGCTAGTGATGAAAGAACGTGAGAAACAGCAGGCTATCGAAGATAAGCGCATGAAGGAATTAAAAACGGTGTGCAAGATGATAGAAATCTACTGCAAAGGGCAGCACCGACGGAAGTCCGGTGACCTCTGTGAAAGTTGTGCAGAATTGATGCATTATGCAGAAGCAAGGGTAGAGCGGTGCCCGCATATGGAAGAAAAAACATTTTGCGCCATGTGCAAAACACATTGTTACGCACCGACCTATCGAGAACGAATTAAAGAAGTCATGCGCTACAGTGGCCCACGCATGTTATGGATACATCCAATCATGACCATACGACACATATTGTTAGGAAAAGGCTTGTTAAAATAATTTTTCACAGAAATTATAATATGTTAAAAATCAAGTTCAGTACTTTACACTATATCGAAAATTATAGCATACTATATATAGACAAAAGAGCGCCCATAAAAGGTTGCTCTTTTTTTACTGTAGGAGGCACGAATTTCGTGAGGGAAACTCCTAAGTGTATATTGGGTATTGTTAAAGGGCGTATAACATGAAATTAAAAATCGTAGGATTATTGATCTTACTGGTGATTTCACTCGTAGTAGCCCCTCAATTTGGGGCTTCTTTCATACCGGTGTGGGATATGTACCAGGCATTCACCAGTCCAGTGCCAACAGATGAGATGAAAATGTTGAGCACCATTGTGCAAGATATTCGCTTGCCGCGGTTGTTCTATTCGGTACTGACAGGGATTGGATTATCTTTAGTAGGGGTTCTGATGCAAACAGTAACACGCAATGCACTATCCGATCCTTATGTATTAGGTGTCTCGTCAGGTGCTAGTACAGGAGCGGTCTTTGCTATCATTATGGGAGGCTTACCGTTTTTAGCATCCTATAATGTGCCATTCTTTGCAGCCTTAGGAGCGGGTATTTCCATATTGTTGGTGTTACTCTGCGTGGGGCGTAGCCAAAGTCCAGTGAAACTAATCTTAATCGGTATGGGTATGACAGGTATCTTCTCATCCATTACGATGATGATTATTTATGGAGCGAAACATGAAGCACAAGTACGAAGTGCTATGTTCTGGTTGCTCGGTAGTTTTGCAGGCATTCAGTGGAGAGACTTACCATTAACAGCCATTATCATTGGTTTGTTGATGTTCTATATGTACATGTATAAACAGGATTTTGACGTCCTCTTATTAGGGCAACAAGAAGCGAAGCAAATGGGCTTATCTGTGAAATCCTTGCAATTATCTATGGTCATCGTATCCTCTGTGGCTATCGCTACCTTAGTAGCAAAAGTAGGTGTAGTAGGATTTATGGGTCTTATTATTCCGCACTTGGCGCGCATGGTTGGGGGACCTAAACATGGACGATTACTGATTTTTGCACCACTCATTGGTAGTATTGTGATGATCTGGGCGGATGTACTTTCACGAGCTATGTATAGCCCCGAAGAAATTCCTATCGGAGTATTGACATCCTTACTAGGGGCACCGCTATTTATTTGGATTATTATGACGAGATACCGTCATCAAGGTTAGACAATAGGAGGGACTATGTACGAGGTAAATTCTTTGTCCTTTTCCTATGGAAAACGACAAATTTTAGATGATGTGAAGCTCAGCTTTCCTAAACATAAAATGACGGCTATCATTGGACCTAATGGTTGTGGTAAATCAACACTTCTTGGACATTTGAGCCAATTGCATCCTACTGATGCGATTACATTGGATGGTGTGCCTTTACAAACTATTGATGGCCCCACCTTTTCACGGAAGGTGGCTGTGTTGGCACAAATGCATGATGCTATGATCGATGATTTTTTAGTGAAAGATATTGTACTTATGGGACGATATCCTTATAAAAATCATTTTGGAAATTATACACCGGAAGATGTTGCCATTGCCCAATCCTATATGGATCAAGTAGGGGTATCCCACTTGGCAGAAGAAGAAATGGGACATTTGTCGGGTGGTGAACGACAACGTGTATTCATTGCAAAGGCATTGACACAACAAACAGAGGTATTATTGTTAGATGAACCAACAAATCATCTAGACATGAAATACAAGGTAGCGCTCATGAAAGAATTGCAAAACTTTTCGGGTACAAGTATTGTGGTTCTTCATGACCTAAATCTAGCGGCGCGCTATTGTGATCACATCGTATTGATGAAAGATGGCAAAGTGCTAAAAACGGGGGCCCCACAAGAGGTGTTAACCCCAGAGTTGCTAGAGCCTATTTTTGAAGTGCCTTTCCATGTGTCTATGGAAGAGGGCGTGTATCATTTGTATTACTAATTAAGGTAAGAAAGGGAAGAGTATGTTAAGTAATTGGAAACAATCTAAAGGCTTTGTATTAACAGCTTTAGTATGTGGTGCTTTGGCAGTAGCAGGCTGT
Organism: uncultured Veillonella sp.; assembly: GCA_963522415.1. Lineage (GTDB taxonomy): Bacteria > Bacillota > Negativicutes > Veillonellales > Veillonellaceae > F0422. The sequence continues at coordinate 58,365 of CAUQZV010000002.1, forward strand.
GGTTCTGAAAAAGAATAAGCGAAAACTGGCACAGAAGTGACTTGGAATCAAACATTTGAAGGCAAACAAACAGAATTTGCTGTGAAAGAATCTCCTAAACATGCCGTATCCATGTCTCAATTTACAACAGAAATGATGTTACAATTAGGCTTGGAAGATAAAATGGCGGGTACAGCTTTCCAAGAAGAAGAAATCTATCCACCATTACAAGAAGCCTATGGCAAAGTAAAAGTATTAGTTGAAAAATGGCCTTCTTATGAAGTGTTTATGTCTGTAAAACCTGACTTCGCTACAGGTTGGGAAGATTCTTTCAGTAAAGAAGGTATCCCTGCAGATAAAATGATTGCTCAAAAAGTAAACATTTGGATTCCAGAGTCTGCTTTATCTACACAAGCTGACTTAGAAACTAATTTCAAAGATATGATTAAATTAGGTGAAATCTTCGGCGTGAAAGCAAAAGCAGAAGAATGGGTAAAAGGTCAACGTGCTTTGCTAGAAAAAGTACAAGCTAAATTGAAAGACCTTCCACATAAACGTGTATTCGTATATGACTCCCAAGATGGACAACCTTTCACAGTATTCGAAGGTTACACAACTAACGTATTGCGTTTAATCGGTGCTGATAACGTAATGAGTGGTTTAGGGGTAGATAAAACTTGGGCGAAAGGTTCTTGGGAAACTGTAGTTCAACAAAATCCTGATTACATCATCATTCCTGACTATGGTAATTCCATCCGCAACGATGATGATTTCCAAGAAAAAGTAGCTAAAATTAAAGCTGACCCTCAATTACAAACAATTAAAGCCGTACAAGAAAACCATTTCGTTCGTGTAAAATTGTCTGAAATTACACCAGGCGTTCGTACAGTAGAAGCGTTAAAACGTTTAGCTGAAGAAATCCATGGTATCCATATTGACTAATTGCATAGTGTCATACATAGTGAAAGCCGTCACAATAGTGACGGCTTTTTTGTGTTTATTGTACTTATCGCTTTGCTCCCGCTTGTAAGGCTTTCAGATATTCTTGTACAGGGTTTATATTATTTTTACTACACTGTAAAAAATGAGCTAATATACATTCTAAAGTGTTTTCTGAATAGGACTGTAATTCTCCAGTCATATAGGTTTCCACAGATGTATGAGTCAGGGAATTATCTTTTGCTTGGATGGGACGATGGTGTGTGTCATAGCCAGGTATTTCTAATTGGATATCTAATTCCCACTTCATATACAAGGCCATAATGGCAGTCACTAAAGACAATTTTACGTTAGAAATAGATGGCAATTTATCCTTTATGGCTAAAAATTCATCGGGATGAGTGGCTTCCATCATATATCCGTATTTGAAAGTCACCAAGTTATGTCCTTTCATGCGTGCCACTTCTAAATCGTGCAAATAGGATTGTAAAACCGGTGTAGAGTACATAGACCAATAGGCATGGCGTGACACAATGAAGTTAGCCATTTGGTCTTGGCAAGGTGAGCGATGGTCTACATTTTGCGTACTAGTGAAGAGAGGCCATTCTTGTTGAATGATAGAAATAATTAAATCGTCTTTCATAATAAAACTCCTATTCTACCCAAGAATCTTCTTTACGGAGAAGTGGATCTTGAATGCGTTGAATGACTTCTTTAGCTTGATAGGTTAAGAAATCAATAGGACTTGTGCTTAAGCCATTGCGTTGCAACTCTTGAATAATAGCACTACATAAGCGATCAATATGAGATTTTGTATCTGTAATAGGTGCATCTAGTAATTCTACAATCCCATGTTTGACCGTGTTTCCTAAGATAGGAAGAGTACAACTATGGCGATAGAGCCATTTGTAGAATGGCGCATAGGATTTGTTGAATAGATGCACGAGTAGCATGTAATGATGGACAAATTGATGCAATGCTAAACTTGCAGCAATTGTGTCGCCTCGTTGTAACATACGAGGTAAGTTATACTGCCCAGATTGAGCCAATTGGTTTAATTCATAGGCAATTTTACGAAGGCGAATATCTTCTGGATAGTAGGCCAATAATCGCTGACGAATATGTGTAAAAGATCCAAAATTATCTAGGAAGACTTCACCATTTGTGGCGGTGCACAACAAGTCTTGTGGGACACGGCGAAACTCTTTTTCACACTGAGGCCCTTCAGGATAAAGTGTATAGCGCTGGTAAAATTTAGATATACATTCAATTTGTACTGTGCCATAGGCATAGTTCTTAAAGTAGGACTGAAGGCGTTCTTTATTAGTTTCATAGATATCAGCTGGTAAGAAGAGCTGACATCGCTTGGTAAAGTCGTGGTCTTCAGAGATGGCATCATCAAAGCCTAAACATTCTGATCCTGTGCCGACCAAAGCTAAGCACATATAGGGAGCTAGGTCAGGTAGATTGAGCTCTATGTCTTGTGCTACTTGGTGAGCGAGTTCTCTGCCTAGCTCTAAGCCAGTTTGGCGATGACAGGGCACCTCTTGTTGCAGCGTATTAATAAGGTCTTTTACATATTCAAGATTGTGCAATACAGATTGATAGGCTTGACTTTCCACACCATAATTATGTTTCACAATGGGAAGGGCTTCTCTATATAAATTTAGTGCCACATCGTAGTGATGTTGTTCCATTTCAAAGTCGGCTCGATTATTTAACACCGCTGCATACATAGGGTGTTCTGTACCTACCTCACGACGTAAAATATAGGCAGCCTTATCTAGATAGACTTGAGGAGAAAGCTCTTGTTTTCCTTTAACGTGTTTGCTGATTTCATATAAATTATTGTAGCTAATAGCTAGTGGAACTTGGTATTCTGTAGGCTCCAATAGGCGGACTGCTTCTAATTGCAATTCATGAGCTGTTTCGTAGTTGTTCGTATCACGATAGAGAAGTGATAAATTGTTCAACAGACCAATATAAGCATAGGATGTATCACCTACGGATTGAAAGATTTCCTTTGCTTTCAACAGATGTGTTTCCGCTTCATAATAGGATTTCTTTTCACGATATGTATTGCCTAGATTAATTAAAATTGTAGCATATGTTTGTGGTGTGTAAGTATCACTTTTTTCGTAGAGACGTAGGGATTCATCAATGGCGGTAATGGCATCATCATAGCGTCCTACATTACGTAGAGACCCACTATACTCATTTAATATTTCAATCAGTTTTTTGTCATTCTTTTGGGTCCGACACAGGTGAATGGCTTTTTCTAAATAGTCGATCATACCTTGTTCATTGCCTTGTCGCCAAAGTGTGTGTGCTTGTTTTAGTAAAGACTGAATGGATTCCATAGAACCTCCTATAATAAGGTTAGTAATTCTGTTGACGGTTCTGAAATATTGGCAAAGCTCACAATGTCTTTAGGATAACGTTCTGATAATTCCATTTCAATGGTTTTTAAATCACTATAGGAACCAGCGATAGTGAGAATGCTTTTGCCACAGAGACCAATTCCAATTTGTAGACTTAATAAATGAACTTGGTGATGCCAAGCTAGATGATTAGCTAAATGAAATACAGCCACTGTTGTGGAACATTCATAGATACCTAGGTGTGAGACAGTAGGTATTTTTTGTTTTTGTTGAAATACTGAAAGTACATCGGGATGTACGCCAGTAATTGTTTTGTATTGAATCTGCTTCGTATCCCTTAGGATTTGTTCAATTTGCTGTACTACATCTGTATCTGCAATGAGTATGAAGAACGCTTTGCCAGGACATATGCGGTAATGTTTGACAAAAGAGATAGGGTAGTCTTTTAATAACTGATCTAAAAGAGCAAATCCAGATGCGATACGATTGGTTTCCCAAAGACATATAGCCGTATTTGATGCCATCATAATTACCTCCTGCGTATAATTATTTTCAGTATAAAGAGAAATATAATGTAGAGCAATAGAGAAGAAAGAAGAGGTGTATTTACTACCGTAGTTAGGTTTGAATATTACCAAGGTATACTGAAAACACATATACTGCATGCAGATTTTGAAATAGTAGATGATAATTAATCTAACTTTTCAATTATATAAAGGTTTGTATTTTACAAAATTTGGATTGTAAATTTTTATCAGTTCTACTCTGAAATGTGATAGCATTTTCTTAAGAAGCATGCACAGTATTCTATTTACGCATGAATGGAACAGAGGCATGAATTATATTTATACGTTGTAAGGAGGTTAACACATGCTAGAACGAGGATTTAGTAAACCAACAGAACGAATTGAAAAGTTGAGAAAAGTAATTATTGATGCTGTACCACAGGTCGAATCAGAACGTGCAGTCTTAATTACAGAATCCTATAAGGAAACCGAAGGTCAGCCTACGATTATCCGCCGTGCTAAAGCTGTTGAAAAAATCTTTAACGAGTTGCCGATTACAATCCGTGACAATGAATTGGTAGTTGGTTCAATTACAATCAACCCACGATCCACAGAAATTTGCCCAGAGTTCTCCTATGATTGGGTAGAAAAAGAATTCCATACTATGCATAAACGTATGGCAGATCCATTTGAAATTTCTGAAAAAGTACAACATGAATTACATGAAGCTTTCAAATATTGGGAAGGCAAAACAACTCACTCCTTAGCAGATTCCTATATGGAACCAGATACAAAAGATTGTATCGCTAATGGTGTATTCACAGTAGGTAACTATTTCTTCGGTGGTGTAGGACACGTAAATGTAGACTACGGTAAAATCTTAGAAAAAGGTTTCCGCGGTGTATTAGAAGAAACAATTACAGCATTACATGCATTAGACGAAGATGATCCTAGCAGCATTAAGAAAAAACAATTCTACAACGCAGTTATTATTTCCTACAATGCAGCTATCCGATTCGCACATCGCTATGCTGAAAAAGCTCGTGAATTGGCAAGTCAAACATCTTGTCCAACTCGTAAAGCAGAATTACAACAAATCGCCGCTAACTGTGATCGCGTACCTGAATTCGGTGCTCGTAACTTCTGGGAAGCATGTCAATCTTTCTGGTTCTTACAAATCATGGTTCAAATTGAGTCCAATGGTCACTCCATCTCCCCGGGCCGTTTTGACCAATACATGTATCCATACTTAAAAGATGATCCAATTGATCGCGTAAAAGCACAAGAATTAGTAGATTGTATCTGGGTTAAATTGAACGACATCAATAAAACTCGTGATGAAGTCTCTGCACAAGCATTCGCTGGTTATGCAGTATTCCAAAACCTTTGCGTAGGCGGTCAAGACTCTGAAGGTAAAGATGCAACAAATGAAGTATCTTACATGTGTATGGAAGCAGTAGCGCACGTTCGTTTACCAGCTCCATCCTTCTCTGTACGTGTACATCAAAATGCCCCAATGGAATTCTTATATCGCGCTTGTGAAGTATCCCGTTTAGGCTATGGTGTTCCAGCATTCTACAATGATGAAGTAATCATCTTGGCTCTTGTATCTCGTGGCGTAGCATTAAAAGACGCTCGTGACTACTGTATTATCGGTTGTGTTGAACCACAAGCGGGCCATCGTACTGAAGGTTGGCATGATGCAGCGTTCTTCAACATCGCAAAAGTTCTTGAAATTACTCTTAACAATGGACGTTGTAAAGGCAAACAATTGGGACCTAAAACTGGCGAGTTAGAAGAATTAGATACTATGGATAAATTGTTGGCAGCTTACCAACAACAAATGGAATACTTCGTTCGTCACTTAGCAAAAGCTGACAACGCTGTTGACTACGCTCACATGGAACGCGCTCCATTGCCATTCATGTCTGCGATGGTTGATGATTGTATCAAACGCGGTAAATCTTGCCAAGAAGGCGGCGCGATCTACAACTTCACAGGACCTCAAGCATTCGGTGTTGCTGACGCAGGTGACTCCTTATATGCAATCCAAAAAAATATTTTCGAAGACAAACGCTTTACATTAGCTGAATTGCGTGAAGCATTAGAAGCTAACTTCGGTTATAGCGATAGCGCAGCTCCAATTTGCACTCCATCTATTCCAGAATCTACATTAGATGAAGCTCAAATCTATGAAGCAGTTAAGAAAATCTTATCCTCCACAGGATCTATCGACATTGCTACATTGGAATCTCATTTGAAACAAGGTACTGGCACAGGTACAAGCTGTGGATGCAAATCACAAGCTGATCCAAGCAAATATGCAACTATCCGTAATATCTTGAAAAACACTGATTCCTTCGGTAATGATATTGAAGAGGTAGACCAATTCGCATATCGTTGCGGTAAAATCTACTGTAATGAAGTGGATAAATACATGAACCCTCGTGGCGGTCAATTCCAAGCTGGTATTTACCCAGTATCCGCTAACGTATTGTTCGGTAAAGACGTAGCTGCATTACCAGATGGACGTTTAGCAACTGAACCATTGGCTGACGGTGTATCCCCTCGCCAAGGTAACGACGTAAACGGTCCTACAGCGGCTTCCAACTCCGTTGCAAAATTAGACCATGCGCAAGCATCGAATGGTACATTGTACAACCAAAAATTCACACCAGCTGCGGTAGGTGGAGAACAAGGTTTGAAAAACTTCGTATCTATTATTAAGAGCTTCTTCGATAAAAAAGGTAGCCATGTTCAATTCAACGTTGTAGATAAACAAACATTGTTAGATGCACAAGAACATCCAGAAGATAACCAAGACTTGATCGTTCGTGTAGCAGGTTACAGTGCTCACTTCGTAACATTGGCTAAAGAAGTACAAGACGATATCATTAATCGTACAGAACATGAAATGTAGGTACATAATATAAAGGATAAGTTCGTATGGAATCAGTAGATTATAGTGTACAAGGCACTGTATTTGATATTCAACGCTTTTCCATTCACGATGGACCAGGAATCCGGACAATCGTATTTTTGAAGGGCTGTCCATTACGATGTAAATGGTGTTCTAATCCAGAATCACAACAATATTATCCTGAAGTAGTGTATCGAAAACAACTCTGTATTGGTTGTAAAGCTTGTCAGGCAGTTTGCCCTAAACAGGCCATTGCTGATAGCAATCCGTACTGGATTGACCGTACACTCTGTGACAACTGTTCAGAGTGTACCATGGTCTGTCCTACCAGTGCACTCTCCATGAAAGGTAAGTTGATGAGTGTCGAGCAGGTAGTACGAGAGCTAAAAAAAGATGCCACACAGTACTTTCGGTCCAATGGCGGCATCACCTTATCTGGTGGAGAGGCATTGACACAACCAAAGTTTGCTAAAGAAATCTTTAAAGCTTGTAAAGCACAAGGATGGCATACCGCAATAGAAACAGAAGGGTATTATGACACAAAGATTGTAGAAGAGATTATGCCGTACATCGACTTAGTTCTACTAGATATCAAAAGTGTTAATCCAGAGCAACATAAAAAGTTCACTGGTGTCGATAACGCAAGGATCAAAGAGTCGGCTAAAGTCATACAGTCTATCGCAAATACAACAGTGCGTGTTCCTACGATTCCTGGGTTTAATGCGAGCGAAGAAGATATTCGTGGTATAGCGGAGTTTGTGAAGGAAAATATGCCTAATGTTCATGACATACACTTGTTGCCATATCACAATTATGGGCAGGGGAAATATGAACTATTGGGACGTGAATATGAATTAGAAAATACACCAAAGATTCCAGAAGAAGAAATGGAAACGTATAAAAAAATAGTAGAATCATATGGTTTAAACTGTATTATTGGTGGTTAGGAGGTACTATGGATACAGCATTATTAGAAAAAGTGATGGGTCAAGTATCAGAAGAACTTGGCATTAAAAAGCCGCAAGGCACAACAGCAGGATCCATCGGAGTTACTGAATTTGTAGGTACTGCAATGGGCGATACAATTGGTCTTGTGATTGCCAGTGTGGATCCGTTATTAACAGAAACAATGGGATTAGGAAAATTCAAATCCATCGGTATTATCGGCGGTCGTGTAGGCGCAGGCCCACAAATTATGGCTGTGGATGATGCAATCAAAGCAACGAATACTGAAATTATTACAGTTGAGTTGCCTCGTGATACTAAAGGTGGCGCAGGTCATGGTTCCTTGATCTATATCGGTGCTCATGATGTATCCGATGCTCGTCGAGCTGTTGAAATTGCATTGGAAGCTGTTCCAAAATACTTTGGAGATGTATACGCTAATGATGCAGGTCACTTGGAATTCCAATACACAGCACGTGCAAGCTATTGTTTAGAAGCCGTATTTAACACTCCATTAGGTAGATCTTTTGGTATGGTGTGTGCAGGCCCAGCAGCGATTGGTGCAGTACTTGCGGATACAGCAGTGAAATCTGCCAATGTAGAAGTCGTTTCGTACGCATCCCCAAAATCTGGTACAAGTTTCTCTAACGAAGTAATCTTAACATTCTCTGGAGATTCTGGTGCTGTTCGTCAAGCTGTGAAAGCAGCTCGTGAAGTGGGTATTAAATTGCTTGGTGCTTTAGGTGACACACCTACATCGAGTACAACACCATACATTTAATAGGTTAGTATAGAAACATAGGAGGATATTATGGTTTCAGATGCATTAGGAATGGTAGAAACAAAAGGTTTAGTAAGTGCGATTGAAGCAGCAGATGCTATGGTAAAAGCTGCTAACGTAAACTTAGTAGGCTATGAAAAAATTGGTTCTGGATTAGTAACAGTTATGGTTCGTGGTGATGTTGGTGCAGTAAAAGCAGCTGTTGAAGCTGGCGCAGTAGCAGCTCGTGCAGTAGGCGAAGTTGTATCCTTACACGTTATCCCTCGTCCTCACATCGATACAGAACGTATTATTCCAACTCTTAAAGCGTAATGTAGCGTGGCATATGAGGCATTGTCCTTATATGCCACTACTTTAGAGGAGGTACTATGAAAGATAGAGACCTATCTAGGCTCCTAGAAGACATGGTGGCACGTATTTTAGCAGAACAATCTCATGAACAAAGTGTAAGAAAATTATATGTTGTCTTTGATGAACAGTGGCATCATGAAAATTATGCGTTGGCGAATCAATTAACTACATGTGACTTCACACAAGTTCATGCCATTGTTCCCAAAAACGGTGATCCAGAAATGGAACGTCGAGTGAAAGAAATTCATCCTTTTCTTATGCAATATCCCTATGGAGAGGAACCCGCTTTTACAGAACACGATTGCATAGTATTACCTTATATAGGAAGAAATGATGTCATTCATATTGCGTTAGGCTATAGTCAATCGGATCTGTCGGAAGTGGTAAAGAAAGCTTTTACAGCAGGTGCTAGTATCTATGTACTGCCAACATCCATAGAGCCTTTATCAGGAAAAGAACCAGGTCCCTACCAACAGATGGTGCAAGGGTACTATCAAACAATATTTGAGTTAGGGATACGATACATAGACCATATTCGTCATATGAATTGAGTCCTATGAGATAGGAGTAAGCATGTATTTAGCAAAAGTGATTGGTAATGTTGTAGCAACGAAAAAAAGTGATACCCTATTAGGATATAAGTTGATGATTATACAGCCTGTCGATGCATCGCTTTCGCCAGCTCATAGAGAACAAGTAGCAGCTGATTTTGTAGGAGCTGGTGTAGGTGAATATGTGCTAGTTGGAACGGGGTCTTCAGTACGAGTGGAAGAGAACCGAAAAGGGGCTACCATAGATTTAGCAATCATTGGTATTGTAGACTCTGTTGTTATTTAGTAAGGAGGCAAATATGGGAACCCAAGGTGGGATATTTTCCTCAGTAACACAGGTTGTTCATGCATCAAAACAAGCATTTCACATCTATCAAAAGTTGAGCCTGCGAGAACGGAAGCAGTTGATTCAAGCTATCCGAGAAGGATTGCGAGACTATTGTCTAGAATTTGCCAAACTAGCTTGTGAAGAAACTGGTATGGGTAAAGCCGAAGATAAGGCGATTAAGATTAAACTTGCTTTGGAAGAAACGCCGGGACCAGAAGACTTGATTACAGGAACTACGCAAGGGGAAAACGGAATTGTTTTAACAGAACCATTTCCATACGGTGTGGTATGTGCTATACATCCAAGTACCAATCCTTGTGAAACGTTGATCAACAATACAATTAGTTTGTTGTCAGCAGGAAATGTAGTGATTCATTGTCCACATCCGAGAGCTATGGAAGTATCTAAATATATTACGAAAGTGATGAACAAAATTATTTTAGATAAATTTGGTATATGTAACTTAATCACCACACCAGATACTTGTTCCTTAACATATCTTAATGAAATAATGAATCATCCTGATGTGGAGTTGATTTTATCTACTGGTGGATCGGACGCTGCAAGAAGCGCCTTAGCCTGTGGCAAGAAGGTCATTTCAGCAGGTCCAGCGAATCCTACATTTGTGGTAGATGAAACGGCTGATATAGATCGGGCGGCCTATTGTATTCACAAAGGTGCATCCTTCGATCACAATATTACCTGTACATCGGAGAAAAATGTCATTATTGTGGACTCTGTATTGCCAGCATTTCGATTGGCCTTAGAACGACTCAATGTGTATTATGTGGATTCAATGGGAGAAATGTTACAATTATCGAAGATTCTCCTCACTGAAGATATGGAAGTGAATCGTCAATATGGCGGTAAATCGGCAGATGAGATTTTAAAAGATGCAGGAATCCATACGGATCGAGCCTATGATTTGATTGCTGTAGAAACAGTTAAAATCCATCCATTTGTGACACAGGAAATATTAGCACCATTGATTACAGTGGTGAAAGCTAATAATTTTGAAAGTGCTCTACAAATTGCTGTCGATGCAGAACAAGGCTATCACCATACAGCAGGTATCCATTCCCGTGATACGGAACGGTTAAGGCAAGCTGCAAAAGCTTTTCGAACCACAATCTTTGTAAAGAATGGATGCTCTTTAGATGGAATTGGTATCTGTGGTGTGGGAGCTACCTCTTTTACCATTGCGAATGTCACAGGGGAAGGAGCTATTACTGCAAAAGATTTAGTTCGCTACAGAAGATGTGTGTATGTAGAAACACTATGTTCATATACATAATAACTATGATTAAATTTCATGATAAAAATCAAAATTCTTTGCATGATTTTTGTAATTACTGTCGAATACTATAAGTAAGAGGTATTTTACATATTGTATAAGAAAGGTAATGAAAAGGAATGCCACGAAATACTTTTGAAGACAATCGAAACGAAGAATCACGACTAGATATTATGACTGTTATCGGTCATGATTTATTGGAAGAGATCCAAGAAGCGGTTGCCAACGTGACAGGAATAGCTTTTGTGACAGTAGATTATAAAGGTGATGTATTAACAGAGGCAACACGGTTTTGCAATTATTGTAAGAAAATTAGAGATAATCCTACATCTTCATTATTGTGCAAGTTATCCGATGCATCCGGTGCTATTATTGCAGCTACTAATAAAGAGGTAAGTATTTATATTTGTCCTTGCGGACTTTTAGAAATTGCCATACCGATTATAGTTGATGGACATTATTTAGGTGGATTCATCGGTGGACAGATTCTATGTGATGATGTACCAGATACAATAGTCCGGCTAAGTAAGAATATGGTATCTGGTGGTGCTCAAATAGTGAATCAAGACATTGAGACTACAGATCCGGAAGAGTTAGCCGATATTAAAAAATATAATTATAGTGAAGTGCTATCGATTGCGAAACTAGTGGAGTTTATTATTAATCAACTCACTAATCATGAGATTGTATCAAATAGAAATAAACAAAAGAATTTAAACCGTATAGAAGCATTAGAAAAAGAGGTATTAGAAGCAGAAGATAAGATCTGTTGTTTGCAAAGTGAGCTAGAAAAATATAAGCGATATGTAGATATGGTACGTAATTGTAAGTTACTTAGTGTTGTAGATAGTTTATCTGTGATAGAAGAAGCAGAGAAAACAGAATCTGCTATTCTTGACTATATTCATGTATTAGCACTTCATCATGACAATTTGTTTGAAACAAGTATGAAAGAAGAATGTTCACGTATTGAATCCACAGTTGCCCTTTTAAACTATCGCGAAGATTGTAGGGTAGGTTGGCATATAGATATAGATGAGAGTTTATGGCATTATATATTGCCAGCCTATAGTTTATGGCAGTATGTATATCAAGTTATAGAGGTGGCACAACAAGAGGGGTATGCAGATATTTCTCTAAACTTGCATGCAGAGCTTCAAAGTGATGAAGTATGTGTTGTTATAGAAGATGATACATTGCAAATGAATGCTAGCGAAGTGATTTTGTTACACAAATTACTACAGGATGTAACAAGGTTAATACATGGAGAGACACAAGAATCAAACTTATCTCCCATAAGTCAAGCTATTTTAAAATTACACCAAATATTTATAGAATACCATGGTGCTTCTGCGAAGGTACATTGTTACCCATTGCCAGAGGGGGGGATACAGGTTATGCTATCCTATCCGATAGAATAAGAAAAGGAGGTATTTTGTGAAGAGGATACTTTTAGTAGATACCGATAAATTACATATGAAAGCGCTTCAAAAACGGATTGCACTTCATATGCAAGCGGAGGTTATCTGCATTAGTACATATCAAGAAGTACTTTCCTTAGAAAAGGAAGAAATAATTTCTGTAGCTTATGTAGCAATGGATATTAGTCATCAAAAAGCAGGTGATATCATTCGGCATATATATTACACCTATCCCACATGCCGAATTGTGATGATGTTAAATAAAGAAACGCAAGCTGTTACCCAAATGACTATGAAATATTCCGGAATTGGATACTTGTATAAACCGTTTAGTTGGGATGCTTTTTATAAATGGATTCCAGAACTGGGCATAGTCAAAGAAAAAGATAGCGTAGGAGAATCGCTAGATTTACTAGATGGAATTGTACAAGTTTTTCAACAAGGTAATTTTGAGGGAGCCTATGATAGACTATACCAAGTATGTCAGTATACATATGAACATAGTGATAGCCAATTTATTACAAGTAAATTGTATACACTAGTAGATCAGGTACAACAAAAGGTTTTAAACACGCATACGTCAATGATACATATGCTAGAGAAAAAGATTCCTTTGAATAATGTACATACGAAATATGCAGAAGGTCTTGCCATATGGACATTAAAAATTGTTGATTTTTTGTTCATTAAATTATATCAAGGAAAGCAAAATATTTTATATAATGTTCTCTACTATATTCATGAACATATACAAGAAGATATTTCTTTGAAAGATATAGTTGTTTCTTGTAATGTAAGTCAAGGCTATATTAGTCGTATTTTCAAACATAAATTAAATATGACAATTATGCAATATATACACAAGAAAAAAATAAACATAGCTAAGGAATATATACTTGGTACAGAAAAGAGCGGCTCCTATATTGCTAATATTTTGGGGTATAGTGATGTGAGTTATTTCTGCAAAATTTTTAAAAAACATGAACATAAAACAATCTCAAAATATCGAGATATAGTAATTAATGGATTGGTGGATACCTATGAAAGAATCTGAGTATTTACATTTAGTAACGGAACGCGTTATAGCAAAGTTACAAGAATTAAATAGATGTAGCGTACCAATTGGTGTTTCAAATCGTCATGTTCATGTATCAAAGGAAGTATATAGTATTTTATATGGACAAGATGAACTATCTAAAAAGGTGGACTTGAAACAGCCAGGACAATACGCAGCGAATGAAACAGTAACTCTGATAGGACCGAAAGGAAGTATTGAAAAAGTTCGTATCTTAGGCCCTTTTAGAAATGAAACCCAAGTAGAAATCTCTCTAACAGATTCATTTACGCTAGGCGTACCAGGGGTGATACGTGAATCTGGTGATTTACGGGGAACTCCAGGGATAACGCTAATGGGACCTAAAGGAAAGGTAACGATTTCACAAGGTGTTATCGTAGCACATCGGCATATTCATATGCATCCTGATGATGCGAGTCGTATGGGAGTAGTCGATAAAGAACGTGTAACAGTGGCGGTGCATGGAGAGCGAGAACTAACATTTTCCAATGTGATTATTCGGGTGTCTCCGAAATTTGCTTTAGAAATGCATATTGATGTAGATGAAGCAAATGCAGGACGGATCAAAAACAATGATATTGGAATTGTATCGAAGTCATAGAGGAGATACAAATGAACTTAGAAATGATTGAAAGTATAGTAAAACAAGTGGTGAAAGATTTGCATCAGGAATGTGTAGGTCTTGAAAGAACCCAATATGAATATGGTGTGTTTGATACTATGGAAGCTGCTATCAGTGCTAGTGAAGTAGCCCAAAGAGAGTTGCTAGGTTTTTCACTGCAAGAACGCAATGCATTTGTGGATGCCATTCGTGAAACAATTTTACAAAAAGATCATTTAGAAATGATTTCACTTATGGCTGTAGAAGAAACTGGTATTGGTAGATATAGCGATAAACTGATTAAAAATCGAGTAGCTGCCGTAAAAACACCCGGCAAAGAAGTGTTAGAAACACGGGCTATGACAGGTCATGATGGTTTGACAATTGAAGAGTTTTGTCCATTTGGTGTGATTGGTGCCATAACACCGACAACAAATCCAACGGAAACAATTATCAATAATTCTATTTCTATGATTGTCGGAGGTAACACAGTTGTATTTAGCCCACATCCAAGAGCTAAAAAAGTATCCACTATTTTAGTGCAAATGATCAATAAAGCACTAGAAGCGGCAGGTGCTCCTAACAATTTGGTAACAATGGTGCGTGAACCATCCATTGAAAGTACACAATGTATGATGAGCCATCCAAAAGTAAGGTTGTTAGTGGCTACAGGTGGCCCTGGTATTGTAAACCAAGTCTTATCATCCGGTAAAAAAGCGATTGGTGCAGGTGCAGGGAATCCTCCAGTAGTAGTGGATGAAACAGCTCATATTGAACAAGCAGCAAAAGATATCGTCAGTGGAGCAAGCTTTGATAACAATGTTCCATGTATTGCTGAAAAAGAAGTATTTGTTGTGGAATCTGTGGCAGATCAACTTGTATATCATATGAGAAAGAATGGTGCTTATGAAATTACTGATTTATCTCTTTTAGATACATTAGTAGAAAAAGTCACTAAAAATGGTGGTAAACCAAATCCAGACTTTGTAGGTAAATCTGCTAAAGATTTGTTAGCGTTGGTTGGTATTGTTGTTGATGATAGCATTCGATTGATTATTTCTCGTACATCAGAACATCATCACCTAGTAACAGAAGAAATGATGATGCCAATTTTACCAATCGTAGCAGTGCCAAATGTAGATATTGCCATTGAATGGGCGTACCGTGCAGAATTGGGAAATCGTCATACAGCGATGATGCACTCTCAAAATTTAGAAAAATTATCCAAAATGGCGAGATTGCTAGAAACTACCATTTTCGTAAAAAATGCACCATCCTATGCAGGCATTGGTGTAGGTGGCGAAGGCCATACTACTTTCACCATTGCAGGCCCAACAGGAGAAGGCATTACATGTGCAAGATCGTTCTGTCGCATTCGTCGGTGTGTATTAAGTGAAGCATTTAGCTTGAGATAAGTGAGGCTTATATGAATCAATCGTTAGGACTATTAGAAGTGAAAGGCTTGTTAGGCGCCATTACCATGTCAGATGTAATGGTAAAAGCATCTAATGTGCATGTAGTAAATATTGATAGAGCTAATGGTTTTGGTTGGTTTACTGTGAAAATAGTAGGCGATGTGGGAGCTGTGCAATCAGCTATTGAAGCAGGCGCTATGGTGGCAAAAGAAATGGGCTGTTTTGTAGGTTCTAAAGTGATTCCTAGAGTATCACAAACCGTTATCGATGTGTTCTTACAAGAAGAAACAACACCGATAAAAGAAGAAGCTATAGCAGAACCTGTAGTCGAAACGAAGGAAGAAACGCCATCTGTTCCAGCCACAGAAGTGGAAACACCAGTGGTAGATACAGTGGTAGCAGAGTCTGTAGTGGAAACTGTCGTAGAAGTTTCGGCAAAAGCAACAAAAGAAACAGACCCAGCCATAACAGAAGCTATTTCTGAGCTCACAAGCATTGTGATTGGTGAAGAGACTATACCATCTACAATAGAAGTAGCACCAAAAGCTACAGGATCTAAAAAAACAGCTAAAACGACTAAAGCTAAAAAGAAAAGTAGTTCTAAAAAATAAGGAGGGTTATCATGAATAACGCATTAGGCATGGTAGAAACAAAAGGATTAGTAGCAGCTATCGAGGCAGCAGATGCGATGGTAAAAGCATCGAATGTAGAGTTAACTGGCTATGAAAAAATCGGTTCTGGTTTAGTAACTGTCATGGTTCGTGGTGATGTTGGTGCTGTTAAAGCAGCTGTAGAAGCTGGCGCAGTAGCAGCTGGTAACGTAGGACAAGTTGTATCTACTCACGTAATTCCTCGTCCACATCACGATGTAGAAATATTGTTGACTAAATAGTAGGATAGCCTTTAGTAAGGAGGATGGACATGGATATTTATGATTCAGTCCGAGATATTATTGCAAACATAGAGCGCGTACCATCCACGACACAAGAGGGGATCGCCCCCATAGGACGAGCAGTACAGTGGTCTAGACATAGAGGAATTACCGTTGAATCCGTGGTGGATACTGTCGTTGAAGTTTGCGAACAAGAGGCACAACGATTGGGGATTCCTGTAGTGATTGCCATTGTGGATGCTAGCGGATCGTTAGTGTATCAACGGCGTATGGAACGAGCTTTAGGCGTGAGCATAGAACTAGCCCCTAATAAGGCCTATACAGCAGTAGCTTTTCGGTGCGGAACAGAAAAGTTAGGAGCCATAGTGCAACCAGGGACTCCTCTTTATGGTATTGAGACGATGGTGAAAAGACCCATAGTCTTATTTGGCGGTGGTGAGCCACTAATGCTAGGGGATCATCTAATCGGTGGTCTGGGCATTAGTGGTGGCACTGTAGAAGAAGATATGCTCATAGTGAATGCAGGGCTACGAGCTTTTCAATCATATATACAAGGGGCGTAATCATGGAATCATGGTCATTTAAAACGCAAATTTTTACAGGACAAACAGAACACTCTGCCAATGGTACAAAAACAGATGCCTTAGAAAGACTTTGCCTATTAGAAGGAGAACGTATTTTTATCATCTGTGACCCATTTTTAGAAGGAACACCAGCATTACAGACAGTGATTGACTTGGTGAATACAAACAATACCTATGTGGTGTATTCTGATGTAGTACCAGATCCACCGATTGATTCTATTGTCAAAGGGGTAGAGGTATTACAGAAAGAAAAGGCCACAGTGCTAATCGTCATCGGTGGTGGATCTGCCATTGATACAGCCAAAGGTATTAACTATTTCTGTAACACAATTTATGGCATTGGCGTTAAAAAATTTATTGCCATACCAACAACGAGCGGAACTGGATCTGAAGTGACATCATTTGCTGTGATTACAGATACTAAAACAGGTATCAAATATCCGTTGGTAGATGATAGCTTATTACCAGATGAAGCAATTTTAACAACATTCTTTGTGAAATCGGCACCTCCAAAAGTAACCGCTTATAGTGGCATGGATGTACTTGTACATGCTCTAGAAGCGTTGGTGGCTACAGAGGCCAATCATTTTACCGATGCATTAGCTGAAAAAGCAATAGAATTAGTGATTAAGAATTTACCAACATGTGTAGAGCGTGGAACTGACGAAGCCGCACGAGCAGCGATGCACGAAGCATCCTGTATGGCAGGGCTAGCTTTCAACCAAGCTGGTCTAGGTATTACCCATGCTTTGGCACATCAGTTAGGAGGCCAATTCCATATCCCCCATGGATTAGCTAATGCGATGCTTTTACCTTATGTTATTATGTATAATGCAGCCAACTCTGTTGAGGCTAAATTAAAATACATTTCGATTGCACAAAAACTCTCCTTAACCACAGCATCTGATGATGAAAGTGCACAATTAGCTGCGTTAGTACGCTGTGTACAATCTTTAGCACATCGAGTCGGTTGCATTATAACTATGAAAGAGTTTGGTGTTGATGAAGATTCCTTTAGGGAATCGTTCTCTACTTTAGTGCAACAGGCCTTAGAGGATCGTACCTATCCAGGAAATCCATACGCAGCTACAAAAGAAGATTTAACACGTATATTAACATGTATTATATGAGGTAACACAGATGGATGCTACACAAGTGTATGTTAGTGAATTTATAGGAACGGCTATTTTAATGGCTTTTGGTAGCAGTTGTAATGCAGGGCTATTGCTAAAGAATACAATTACAAGTGCCATAAAAACAAACTGGATTGGATTGATGTTTGGTTGGGGATTTGCAGTTACATTTGCAGTGTATGTCGCTGCTCATTTAGGTGGCGTAGCACACTTAAATCCAGCTTTGACCATTGCCTTCGCAGCTGGGGGATTATTCCCTTCTGATCTAGTATTGGGATCAGTGATTGCTCAATTATTAGGAGGATTTGTAGGTGCAACTATTACGATGGTACACTATTATCCTCATTTTAAAATCACAAAGCCAGAAGAGGGAAATTGCGTATGTATCTTTGCTACAGGACCAGCTTGTGATGAACGTGCTTGGAACTTGTTATCTGAAATAATGGCTACTTTTTTATTTATCTTTTGTGTACTTTTCTTAGGGCCAATGGCCGATGGATTAGCACCTCTTATTGTCGGATTTCTTGTAGCCAGTATCGGCTTTTCTTTTGGTGGAACCACAGGGTTTGCATTGAATCCAGCTCGTGATTTTGCCCCCCGTTTGGCCTATGCAATTTTGCCGCTTCCTAATAAAGGAGCAGCCAATATGAGATATGCATGGGTACCAATTATAGGACCAACGATTGGTGCATTGTTAGCAGTAGGCGTATTTAATTGGTTACAAGCAGCTTTACATTTATAATTTGAAAGGGGGGATATCCGATGCTAGATAAGCAACGTATCATTCAAGAATCAGTGCCAGGGAAACAAGTCACATTGGCCCATGTGCTGGCGAATCCTAAACGGGACTTATACAGTAAATTAGGTTTGGATAGCGAAGGTCGTAGTGCTGTAGGTATTTTGACGATTACTCCAGGGGAAGCAGCTATCATTGCAGGAGATATAGCCTCTAAAGCAGCCAATGTACATATCGAATTTATTGATCGATTCTCAGGGGCTGTGCTGATATCAGGAGATGTTTCCAGCGTAGAGGTATCACTCTCTAGTGTATTACAGGGATTCTCGGAATTGCTACAGTTTAGCGTAGTTCCTCTTACAAGGAGTTAACCGTGGATACCTTGCGTAGTACTCTGTGGGTTGGTAGCACCTATAGTCATGTGGAAACCGTGGTACAACGTCTTTTGGGCGTAAAGAAGACCTTATCACGACCAATGGCGGTGTATCGTGAAAGCAATTGTGTGCTAACTCCTGGAGAGTACATTGAAAATCCTTGGTATTTTTCGGCTTTATTAGTGTCATCGTACGATGTGGATACAGTGGTATTAGGCTATCGCTTAGGGGAACCCTTTAACCCCTATCCACCAGCTACGGCAGGGGCCTTTAATCGCAAAGTGACAGGCGTTGTGATTACGAATGATGTATTAGAAACGTCTCAGATTGGTGAGAGTGTTCGCCTACTGCGACTAGCGGGGGCTAATGACATCTGTGTCGTCGCGGATACGGCACAAGACATAGTAGATACAAACTTCATAGAAGATATTCCCATGGTGACCTATGGATACGAAGCTCTTAAAGAGATGTTATCTGTAAAGGTATGAATCCCGCTATGGTGAGTAGGTAGAAAAGCACCTTCCTTTGTGGCGGTGCTTTTTTCTTACACGGTGATAGTTGATAAATAAAATTTATTTTACTATCACATAAAACCTATAGTATGATAAACTAGAAGTGTATTCTTTCGCGCAATGAATGAGTATGAGCAATTGTATAGTCAAATCCTTTACTTAAAAAGGTAACAGACTGTGTTCCACAATGGGCATGTGGACACAAGCGGTTAGTAGCCAAGTGCTACAGTTAGGAGGCAGTAATGATGAAAGGGAAGACATTACGTTTAGCAGTTCTGGCAGGCATCGTAGGTTCTACAGTGAGTGTTGTAAGTGCGCAATCTACCACAGACTTGGATACAGTGACAGTACTGAATCCAGTGGTGGTAACAGCACAACGATTTGAAACAAAAGATTTAGATACACCAGCATCAGTCACTGTACTAGATCAAGTAGATTTGAAAAATTCAGGGGCCAAAAGTATTTTTGATGCAGTAGGACAAGCGACTGGGATTACTACATTTAGCTACGGACCTTTGGGGTTAGAGTTTGGCGGCATGGAAAGTCGTACGAATATCCGTGGCTTAGATAGAAGTTCTTTAGTCTTAGTGAATGGTGCACCTATCAATTTAGATGGCAAAAATAGTTTAAATGGTCTGATGATGGATAATGTGGAACGCATTGAAATCGTTCGTGGTGCCGCGTCGGCACAATATGGTTCTGAAGCATTAGGTGGCGTTGTGAATGTGATTACAAAAACACCAACAAAAGCGCACGGTACAATTGAGACACGCATTGGTAATGAAGGGTATAAAAAATATGCGGCTACTGTAGGTACTGAAAAAATTGAAATCTCCACATCAAAAGAGTACTATGGGGCACAAGCGAGAACATCTCCGAACAGAACAGGGCGTGATTACTATAATACACGCAATAAAGGATATGCTCATAACATAGCGGCAAATATAAAGCCACATGACTATGTAACAATTAATTATATGCGTCAACAAAGCGACTCTACATATGGACAAATTAGTACGATACCAAAGGCAAAATGGACAGCGAAAAAATCAGCTTTAACGGAAACTAAAGAGTGGCATTATCGTGATATTAAAAATAATGGATCCATCATCTATGATGATGCAACAACGAAAGCAAGCGTATTCTTTAATACTCGTCGATTAATAGGTGAAAGCAACAGTTTGGCTACACCGGTGTATGTACAAAGTCCATATAATTATGGTGCGTATAAAGTAGGTACGGAGGCGCAACACACATGGAAGTTACACAATGATACAGCAAAAGCTGTGTTAGGCGTACAAGGTGTACATGAGGCATATCAAGGTATTTCCGAAATGAATAAAACTGTAACAGCAGATCGTAATACAGTGGCTATTTATGGGAACTATGAATTCCAAATTACACCATCTTTCAGTACTACTATTGGAGGACGTTACCAAGTAATTAACGACCCTATTAATAATCAAAATGTATTTACACCACAATGGCAAACACTGTATAAAATTAATGAATCCAAATCTATTTATACGAATGTAGGTAAAGCTTTTACCATGCCGAATATTCATGACGCTTTCAAATGGGTGACAGACCTTAAGAATAAAAATATTTCCAACTATATTAAAATTCCTGGTGGCAACTTGAAACCGGAGGAAGGTTGGAACTATGAAATCGGCTATAAACAAGCCAATAAACGTGATTCCTGGAAAGTTAGCGTATATCATATGAGATTTAAAAACTTCTTTGATTGGGCAGAGAATCCTCTTGATGGAAATCGTAAAACTATTCGTATCAATGGCGGAGAATTCCGCAATATAGGGGTTGAAGCAGAGTATAAATCGTATGTAACTAGTGATTTAATCATGACCGTAGGTGCATCCTATTCTAACCCTAAAAAACAAGATGTAAATAAAAAAGATTGGGTACAAACAGCGCCTAAATTAGAGTTAAATCTAGCGTTAGATTATGAAAAGGATAAATGGCAAGCCGGATTATCTGCTTCTTATTGGGGAATTCGTGCCTATAACCGGGACAAACAGCGTAACCCAGACTATATTAATGTGAATGCTCATGTGAATTATAGTCCCAATGAATCACAAACGATTGGATTCTATGTGAATAACGTATTGAACCGTCAAAATGTAATTTCTCAAGGTGATTGGGAATACTGGGACTTACCACGTAATTACTATGTAAATTATTCCTATCATTTCTAGTAGGTAATGTTATGAAGTATTCTATCTTAGTCATTACGTCTATGACGAAACATTGGCAGTGGGCTAAAGAAATAGAACAGAAGTGTACAGATGAGACTATGTCCTTGGGCATAGTCTTTCTGTCGTGCAACGATATAAAGTTAGCAAATGTTCAGGACGCTATAGATGTGGCGGATATAGTACTATTTACTCATGTAGGCAGTACGTTAGATACTCCTTTGGTAAAAGGAATTCACAAATATATTACACAGAAACAAGTTCCTTATGTATTACTATTCCATGATTCAGCGTCGGATGTATACCGATATGGTGTTGCAGATGAGGGCATTGATCAAATTAAGGTTTATTTACACCAAGGTGGAACAGAGAATTTCTATGGGCTGTGCCAATATATGCTTTCATTACAAGGTTATACGAATCAGGTGCAACCAGTGAAAGAGCTACCGTACCAAGGAATTTTAGGCAGACAGGGAGAAGTATATCAATCCTATGAGAAGTATTGCAAGGACTATGAACACAATGGTCCGGTAGTAGGCATTTTCTTCTATCGAGATGAATGGGTGCAAGGTCAATTAGACTATCCCTATGCACTGTATGATCGTGCATTAGAACAAGGATTATCGCCAGTATTAGTATTTGGTCAATACAGCAGTAAATCTGGTGGACAATTACGGTGGTTCGATTGTTGGCACACGTTGTTTGATCATCAAGTGAAAGAGACCATATCTCTCATAATTAATACATGCAAGTTCTCCATCATTGGCTTGCAGGGGGCGAGTTGTGATGAAATGATGGATTTAGGGATCCCTATCTTGCAGGGCTTTGTTACCTATACTACCCTTGAAAGCTGGCAAATACGTTCACAAGGGTTAGAGCCTATGGATATATCCTTTTCTTTGTCATTGCCGGAAATAGATGGTATTTTAAACGGTCATATTGTAGGGACCAGAACGTACTCAGAGGAAAGAGGTTACTATTTCAAACCATATCCTGAGGGGATTCAAAAGTTAGTAGACCAAGCCAAACGATGGATTGCATTGCAACAGAAACATAGGTCAGAAGTAAAGATTGCTCTATTCCTTCATAATTATCCACCCAAAAATTCACATATTGGCAATGCCTGTGGGCTAGACACGCCAGAGTCAGTACTACGGTTATTGCAAGAATTACAACAGAATGGGTATACAGTGGAAGGGATCCCTCAATCGAGTGAAGAACTTATGACCATTCTCACCAAACATGCTACCAATGACGTAGATTGTTTGACCAATTCAGCCATAGAGAAAGCCCCAAAACTACCGAAACAAATGTATATGGCGTGGTTTTCAAAACTGGATAGAGCTACTCAAGAATCACTACTTCAACATTGGAGAGAGCCTATAGGGGAGATATTTGTAGAAGAAGACGAACTCATCGTTCCCGGGGTGCCCTTTGGTAACGTGTGGGTATTAGTACAACCGCCACGTGGATTTAGTGATAATCCAGATACTTTGTACCATTCGCCGGACATTCCACCGACGCATCACTATGAGGGGGTGTACCATTGGGTACGCACAGTATTTCAAGCCGATGTGGCGATTCATATGGGGACACATGGCAACTTAGAATGGTTACCCGGTAAGGGAACGGCTTTGAGTTCCTATTGTTACTCTCAGTTAGGTATCGAAGATATACCTAATCTCTATCCGTACTGGACGACTATTGTCGGCGAAGGTATCCAAGCAAAGCGGCGTAGCCATGCTGTTTTACTTAGCTATTTATCGCCACCTATGAAGCGGTCTGGTTTATATGGTGACTATGAAATGCTAGAACGGTATTTGGACGAATATGACCATATGAAAGCGCAGGAGAAGGGTCAAGAGTCTGTGGTGCTAAGTTATATCTTATCTTCTGTGAAAGAGTGTCATTTAGAGCACTTGTGCGAATCCTTCGACTGGTATCAAGAGGGAGGTCAGGTACACTTTGTGGCAGATAGATCTGTCAGTGAAGAAGAGTGGCGCGCCTTAGCTGACTCTATTCATGCAGACGAGGCAGAAGAACTGTTAGGGGATATTCACAATTATTTGATGGACATCCAAAATCGTCATATTCGTTGTGGTTTACATATTTTAGGGCAAAATCCAACCACAGAGGAAGAGGACGGGTATATAGATGCTTTCCTAGACATGCATGGTGTGCCAGATGATGCACAGAAAGAAACGCTGTGTGAGATCTACCTCGCAGGGTTGCGCCAAACGACAGAAGAAATGTGCCAATTGTTACGAGGTTTAGAAGGGAAATATATTCCACCTAATATCGGTGGCGCTGTTACTAATGGTGGTATCGATGTGCTACCGATGGGGCGCAATTTTTATGGCGTTGATGAACGGACCTTGCCGACCGTGCCTGCCTATGCCATCGGTTGTGAACTAGGCGATGCATTGCTCAATGAGTATATTCGAGAAGAACAGAGATATCCAGAGGAAATTGGTATTGTCTTATGGGCAGACAACACGCAACGCACTCATGGACAATGTATTGGTGAAGTATTCTATTTATTGGGTGTACGACCAGTTTATACAGGAAGTCGTGTGTCCGATTTGGAAATCATACCTCTAGAGGAATTAGGGCGACCACGTATCGATGTAACAAGCCGTATTAGTGGACTATTCCGAGATATGATGCCTTCTGGTGTCATGTGGATTGCAAAAGCTGTGCAAATGGTAAACGCCCTTGATGAAGATCATAGTGTGAATTACGTAAAAAAACATATAGACCTAGATACAGCTGCATTAGTAGAAGACGGTATGGATTACAAAGAAGCTATTAAGGCTGCTACGATTCGTGTCTTTGGCGATGCACCAGGTGCCTATGGGGCAGGAGTTAATCAAATTCTAGAACAAAGCAACTGGTCCACTCGTGAAGATTTAGCCAATGCCTATGTCACCTGGGGTGGCTATGGATATGATGAGCAAGGGGAAATTATTCCAAGCCATCAACAGTTTCGCAAGCGATTAGGTTCCATTGAAGTAACTGTGAAAAATGAAGATAATCGTGAGGTTAGTTTGTTGAGTACAGATGATTTCAATGCCTACCATGGTGGGATGATCGCCGCTGTGGAGGCGGTAAAAGGTACTAAGCCAAAATCGTTTATAGGAGATACCACGTATCGTAAAGATATTTTGGTGCGTTCCTTAGAAGATGAAATTCAGCGTCAGTTCCGTAGTGAACCAATGAACCCTATTTTTATAGAGGGGATGATGAAACACGGTTACAAGGGGGCAGCGGATATGGCGTCCTATGTGCAACATACCTATGAATGGGATGCTACTAGTGATATGATTCAAGATTGGATGTATGATGCCTATACAGACGAGTATGTCATGAATGAGGACGTACAGGACTGGATGCGCCAAGTTAATCCTTGGGCATTAGGGGCCATTTGTAATACGTTATTAGAAGCAGAACAACGAGGACTTTGGAAGGCCAGTGAGGAGCGCAGAGAAGGATTGCGCGACGTGGCAATGTCCTTGGAAGATGACTTAGAGGGGTATTATGATGAAACGTAATGGAACTTTGTGGATAGCCGGTCTATTCCTTGTGCTAGGACTCCTTGTAGGGTATCATCCTTGGATTGTAGGGAATGATCATAGTGAGTCATCAAGTGTAGTAGAAGGGGAGCAACGTATCGTCATCGATGATTGGGGGCGATCCGTCTCAGTACCTGTAGAGGCAAAGCGAATTGTCTCCTTAACCTCTGCTTATGAACCTATCTTACTAGATATGGTAGGCCCTAATCGATTAGGAGCAGTGAGCTTTCTTTCAAAAACAAAGGGATATGGGCCGAACTATGAACTGGCAAAATCTGTGAAAGTCTCTTTATACTCCTATGCGGTGGAGAAAATTGTATATTTACACCCTGACTTGGTCATTGCTCCAGAGTATACAAGTAAAGATGTATTAGATGGACTAGAGCATTTGGGAATTCCTGTGGTCATCATTAGCAGTCCTAAAACAGTACAAGAAACGATTGAACTAGTAGAACGATTGGGCCATGTGGTAGGAGCAGAGGATAGAGCGCGCAATATGACCACTAAAATGAAACAAGATATAGAAGATGTGAAAGCGCTATCTGTAGAAACAAAAGGGCAAGTAGTAATTTCTATGTCATCCATGGAAGGCTTTTCGGGAACAGGGAGTCTGTTTGATGATATGACCCGTGTCATGGGCCTTGTAAATGGACCGAGTCATTTAAGATATGCACCTAGGACAGCTTTCACAGAAGAGCGTATTATTGAAATGGACCCCAATGTGATTCTCATACCAGTCTACGATAAAAGCGAAATGGCTTGGCAAACTTTGTATCGAGACAACCCTGGCTTACAAACAGTCAGGGCCGTTCGAGACGGTCGAGTGGTCACCATGCCAGCAGCGGATTTATATACGGGGAATCAGTTTATTGGTGAATCCATGAAAGATATTTTGCGCATCGTTCGAGAGAGCGAGAAAGGAGAAGGCACCCATGAATAGACCGTGGTTCTATATGGTGGGCATGATGATATTGCTATTGGTGCTTATTGTCGTGTCCTTGTGTATGGGCATTATTCCCATCAGTGCTAGTGATTTCTTGCATTTAACAGAAGAGCAAGAACGAATTTTATATTTTATACGCTTGCCTAGAATTTTAGTGGCTATTTCTATTGGTATGGCCTTGGCCATTGCAGGGGCGGTTATACAAGGTGTATTTGGTAACCCATTGGCTGATCCAGGCATTATGGGCGTAGTATCAGGGGCTTCCACGGGAGCTGTGATTGCGGTAGCCTTGGGGTTGTCATCGGTGAGTGCCTATTATATGCCGTCCTTTGCATTTATCGGCGCCTTGACAGCTCTGGGTATTACGATGCTCCTCAGTTGGTATAAAGGACGGATGGACCCTCGCATTTTATTGTTAGCAGGGGTAGCGATCAGCATGCTATTGGGGTCCTTGACTTCTGGAATTTTAACGTTGATGAATGAATATCGTTTGAAAGAATTTCTATTCTGGATGGTTGGCAGTTTAGAATATCGCCGATGGGAGCATGTGGACATTGCACTACCTACTATTGCGGTAGGAACAGCGATTATTATAGCCTTGAGTAAACATTTAAACATTTTAGTGATGGGCGAAGTAGAAGCGAGAGCTGTAGGCATGAATACCAATCGATATCGTATGATCTTCTTGCTACTGTCTGCCATGATGACGGCTATTTCTGTATGTGTGGGCGGTAGTATTGGTTTTGTGGGTCTTGTGGTGCCACACATGGTGCGCCTCTTAGTGGGACCTGACCATCGCCTCGTGATACCTGCCTCTGCCTTAGGAGGTGCTTGTTTTGTGCTGTTGTGCGATACATTGGGGAGAACCTTATTCCACCCTGTGGATATACGAGTGGGTATTATGACGGCCTTATTAGGAACGCCATATTTCTTATTCCTCTTACATCGTTTGAAAGTGAAAGGAGGTTCTCTATGAGTGACGTAGTATTGCGCTTAGAACAGGTATCTGTATATCATGATGGACAACCAATCGTTCAAGATGTAACCAAAAACTTTTACAAAGGCGAATGTATTGGTATCATTGGGGCGAATGGGAATGGTAAAACCACATTGCTAAAAGCGATTCGTCAGCTATTACCCTATGAGGGGCATATTTATGGAAATGGACAAGATTTGGCGAAACAGTCAGATACGTTTATTGCCAAAACGATGAGTTATATGCAACAACAAGTGGAGATTCCCTACGCTTTCAGCGCCGAAGAAATCGTCATGACTGGTCGCTATGCGTACCAATCTTGGTGGGATAGTGAAAGCGACGAAGATCGTCGTATTGTGCAAGAGGTGATGGCGCATACAGGAGTATCACATTTAAAAGATCACCGATTGGAACAGGTCAGTGGTGGAGAAAAACAGCGCATTTTGTTAGCTAAATCTCTAGCCCAAGAGACAGATATTATGCTCTTAGATGAGCCAACCTCTGCCCTCGATAAAGGCCATAGTGATGACATGTTCCGATTCTTTCAACATTTGTGCAAGCAAGGAAAAACTATCATTACCGTTGTACATGATTTAGAATTAGCAGCTAAATACTGCACACGATTATTGCTCATTGGAGAACATCGTGTCATTGCAGATGGTATGCCAGAAGAAGTGTTGCATCCAGATTATATTAAACGGGCCTTTGATATGGATACAGATGTATTCAGAGATGAACGGTATGGGCAGTTGCGCATAGAAATTATCCCTACCAAAGGACGTTGGCAAGGAGACTAACATGAGTACTATATATCCTTTTACAGCCTTAGTAGGACAAGATCAAATGAAATTGGCCTTACTCCTCAATGCGGTAGACCCACGGGTAGGTGGTGTATTGATACAGGGTGATAAGGGAACGGCAAAGTCGACGGCGGTACGAGGCTTAGCCAAGGTGCTGCCTATGCATCGTGATGGCACACCGATGAAAGTGGTGGACCTTCCTTTACATTGCACGGAAGACAGATTGGTGGGCACCTTGGATATTGAGCGGATGCTGCAAGAGGGGAAGCAAGAGTTTTCTCCAGGCATTTTATTTAAGGCTCACGAAAATATTCTCTATGTGGATGAAGTCAATTTACTAGAGGACTACTTAGTGGATACATTGTTAGATGTGGCGGCGATGGGTGTGAATCGGGTTGAACGTGAGGGCATTAGCCATAGTCATCCATCACGATTTATTTTGGTGGGCACCATGAACCCCGAAGAGGGGGCTATTCGCCCGCAATTGTTGGATCGCTTTGGTCTATCTGTGACTGTGAAAGCAGAAACAGATGTAGCGTTGCGGATGGAAGTATTGCGCCGTCGATTGGCCTTTGAAGATAATCCACAAGCATTTATTGAGTCCTACAGGAAGGACGATGGAACGTTGCGTAAAACCATTGAAACAGCGCGCAAAGCCTTGACTACCATTGGGGTAGATGCAAATCTATTAGAATTGATTGCTAATATATCGATTACCCTTGGCGTCGAGGGGCATCGTTCAGACATTACCTTGCTCAATAGTAGCCGTGCTTTGGCGGCCTTACAAGGGGAGCCCCATGTGACCATCGATCATCTGAAAAAGTTGACACCGCTTGTGGTGGCGCATCGGATGAAACGGAAACCTTTTGAGCAACGTGAATTTGATGAAACTATGTTAGAGAATCTATGGGCTACCTATGAAGGGATACAGAAGTAGTAGAATCATCAAAGATTTTGTTAAAGGAGGTGAATGGTATGAGTTTACAACTGAATACAGGCATTCACCTCTTTTTGCAAGAACCTTTGTTGCGGACATTACTGATTTCAGGTGAAGTGGGAACGGGAAAAACTTATGCTCTGTTACAAGCATTGCATGATAGGGGCCGAACCTATATGACGATTACATCTCATACAGATGTGAGTGCTATGCAGGAAGCGGTGGATATACAAAGGACCATAGAAACATCCCAAATTGTAAAACAAGCACATCCTTGGGATGTGTATGACTTGCTTATCTGCGAAGGATTGGATCACTTTGACCGCTCTACGTGGTTACGGATTCTTTATGAGCAAAATCGGCGGTACCAAGCAGGAAGACCACTACAAATCATTGGGACTTATACGGGAACAGAAGGGTTATCAGAGTGGGTCTATGATATGGATGTGTGGATACCCATAGAATCACCGGATGTGGACACTAGAGTGCGGGTCCTAGCAGATAGGGACGATGCGGAAACCTATGAGATAGGCGTGGCTCGTGAAAGTCACCACAGAGAGGGGACTCTTCACGAGAGAACAGTTATGGATGCACCTAGAACCCCCACCGTGCATGATAGTATATATACATATATTTCCAGTCTGGTAGAGAGATGTAACATTTCCTTTATGGGTATGGAATATATTTTACTAAAAGCGGCCATAGGTTTAGCTAGAGAAAAAGGCCATCTGTTTGTGGAGCCTACTGATGTAGAAACAGTACTCCCGTGGACATTACCACAAAAGATGAAGAGGCCAGTGACCCCTCAGACACAGAAAGATGGAGAGGCACAGGATTCATCTGACCGAATGCCATTCGATGAGGCAAAAAGGGAACAAGAGAAAACGAAAGAGGTCAGTTCAAACCGAGAACAAGAGGACAATAGCTCACAAGGTATGGATAGGGAAAAGGACCGTGATGAGACAATAGGAAAGGGGCCTCAGGGGATGACGACAGATAGCGATGAAGCTCATGATGGACAATCAAATGAGGAAAACATTCTGGAATTAGATCAGATAGAAGCGGAACTTGACACTAGTCATGATGGAACAGAGAAAGAAAAGGATACAAGCGGAGAGGGCCAAGGTGAACTTCATAGAGGTAAGGCAGAGGAGTCCTTTGCACTTTCAGAAGCAGTGGAAACACAGGTGTTACATTTATATGGGATGTTGCAATCTGGGACGGCAAAGAAATACATAGACATCAGTGATGACGGTCGAGGCCCTAAGGTACATCATCAAGGAACTAAGGGGAGAACCATTGCATGGATTCCGACGATAGTACAAGGGATTATACACAGTCGCCAATTACCGATTCGGCTCACCATAGAAGACGTTAAATATGCTATGCATCAGGAAATACTAAAAGAAGCCATCTATTTAGTAGTTGATACAAGCGGATCGATGGGGCAGAGACAACGATTACAGGGGGCAGAGAAGTTACTTTCACAATTGGTACAGATGATGTACGTGAAACGACAGTATGTATCGCTCATCACCTTTCAAAAGCAAGGGGCGCAATGTGTGGTGCCGCTGACACAGCAAATCGAGACCATCCCCAAAGCATTGGGAGAGGCTCGTATTGGAGGCAGAACGCCTTTTGTAAAAGGCATTGAGGAAGCAGTCAAACAGATAGGCAACGACATGTCGCAAATGGGGCATGTACAGGCAAAGGTCGTAATCATTACAGATGGGAAAGTTACCTCACAAGCACTGCAGGGACTAGATGACATCGGTAGATGGCTTGCGAATCAGGGAATACAAACGACGGTCATCGATACAGATCACAGTTTTGTTCGTATGAACCGCTCCAAAGAAATTGCTCATATGTTAGGGGCAGAACTTATAAATATTTCTCAATATAGATCGTACAACTAGTGACAGAATGTATAGGTAAATACACGCGCGATATGCTACAATAGAATGTAGAATCCAAGTTTGGTTTGGTAAAAGGTAAGGTGTAATTATATATGAAACAACGACAAGATTATTTGCAAATGATTGCAGGTGAGTCGGTGTCCCGTAGACCAGTTTGGTTTATGCGTCAAGCGGGGCGTAGTCAAGAGGCGTATCGCAAGATAAAAGAGCGATATAGCCTATTTGAGATTACTCATCAACCAGAATTATGTGCAAAAGTAACAGCTCTGCCTGTTCATGAATATGATGTAGATGCAGCTATTTTGTACAAAGATATCATGACTCCTTTGGTACCTATGGGTGTAGATGTAACTATTAAACCTGGCGTAGGACCTGTCATTGCAAATCCTATACGTTCACATGAAGATGTAGCAAATTTACGTGATATTGTAGTAGAAGAATCGTTGGATTTTATGGTGAAAACGATCCAAATTCTAACGAAGGAAATGCTTGCAGTGCCGTTGATTGGCTTTGCAGGGGCTCCTTTCACATTGGCTAGTTATATGATTGAAGGGGGCCCTTCTAAAAGTTATCAGAAAACACGCCAATGTTTAGTAGCAACTCCAGAAATTTGGCATGCTCTGATGGAGCGTTTAACGACCATGTCCATTACCTATATGGAGGGGCAAATTAAGGCCGGTGTACAGGCAATTCAGATTTTTGATTCTTGGATTGGTGCGCTTTCTATAGAACAATATGAAACTGGCGTATTCCCTTATATGAAACGAATCATCGGAACTATCAAAGAGCGGTATCCTCATATTCCTATCACTATGTTTGGGGTAGGTACAAAGCATTTGTTCCCAGTATGGAAAGAATTGCCTTTAGATGTAATCGGTTGCGATTGGAGATGTTCCATTGCAGAAGCTAGTGAGATGGGGATTACACAGACATTACAGGGGAATTTAGATCCTGCCTATTTATTCGCAGACTGGAAAACGATTCAACATGAAATTGATCGCATTTTAGAGGAAGGTGCAGCCCATGGGAAGCATATTTTCAATTTAGGCCATGGTGTTGTACCAGATGCGAATCCTAAAGTGTTGCGGAAGATAGTGGAGTATGTACATGACAGAGGATAAAACGATACAACAAGTTTGTGTATTGGTATTAGACTATGGTTCTCCTCGTTCTTTAGATGATATAGACGGGTATTATACTCGTATACGGAGAGGACATAGACCAAGTGAGGAAGAATTACAAGGATTACGTCATAAGTATGAATGCATTGGCGGACAATCCAGATTAATGGATTCCACTGCATGGCAAATAGAGCGATTACAAGAAGAATTACAACAGGAACTGCTTGGTGCAAAGGTAATCGTGGTGCAAGCACATAAATATATAGAACCACTCATTGCGGATGTAGCCAAAGAATTGGGCCACTATGATACAGTGGTGGTGCTCATGATGAACCCTTACGGAACAGATATATTAAGTGCATCCTATCTAGAGCCACTACAACCGTTTATGAACGACAGCTGGAAAATAGTGCCACATTGGGCAGATGCACCGACATTAGTGCAATCTTGGGCAGACCGAGTACAGGAGACGATGCGTACATTGTCTGCTACTGCGAAACCACTGTATGTTTTTACTGCCCATAGTGTGCCATTGATGAAAGGCATTTCCTATGATGGATATGTGCATAGCTTGCAGCAAGTGATGCAGTCCATAGCAGATCAATTGCAGTTGCCGAATGCTACCTTAGCTTGGCAAAGTGCAGGTACTCGTGGAGAATGGTTAACACCTACGGTGGAAGCTGTTACAGAACAAGCTAGCACAAAGGGATACACACATGTGGTATATATTCCCATCGGCTTTACTTGTACTCATATGGAAGTGTCCTATGATTTAGATAGGGAACGTCGTGAACAATGTGACCACTTAGGTATGTCCTATGTACGTGTGCCTATGCCAGATCATGATAGACTCTTTGTGAAAGCCATGGCGCATGGTGTATTAACAGCTCTCTGGAAGGAGGGATAATATGAAAGTAGCAATTATTGGTGGTGGTTTAACGGGACTGTCGTCCGCCTATTATATGAGTAAGGCGTTTCCTCATTGGGAGATTCATGTGTTGGAATCTTCGAACCGTTGGGGTGGAAAGGTGCAAACAAAACGCCGTGATGGCTATGTGGTGGAAGTGGGACCTGATTCGTATTTAGCAAGAAAAACAGCTATGACAGATTTGGTGAAGGAATTGGGCTTAGGTGATACCTTAGTGCGTAATGCTACTGGAGAATCCTATATTTACCATCAAGGTCAAATGAAACCCATCCCTGGAGGTTCGATTATTGGGATTCCTACGGAGTTTCTTCCCTTTGCTAAGTCTAGCTTATTGAGTTGGTCTGGTAAATTACGAGCTGGATTAGATATTTTTAAGAAGCCATATCTAGGAAACGAGGATATGAGTATCGATGCCTTTTTCCGCTATCATTTAGGAGATGAACTAGTCAATTTGTTGATTGAACCTCTCTTATCTGGTATCTACGGCGGAGATTTAAAA
This sequence comes from uncultured Veillonella sp., assembly GCA_963522415.1. Lineage (GTDB taxonomy): Bacteria > Bacillota > Negativicutes > Veillonellales > Veillonellaceae > F0422. The sequence goes on from CAUQZV010000002.1 coordinate 91,985, forward strand.
CGCTTAAGCTTACTGGGAACCTTTCCAGAGTTTCGTCAATTAGAACAAAAACATGGAAACTTGGTTAAAGGTATGATGGCGATGCAAAGTATGCGCAAACAATCTGGTGCGGCTACAGAAGGTCAATTTGCTCAGTTAACAGGAGGGTTAGAGTCTTTAGTAGATGCTCTAGTGGAGCAAATGCCGAAGAATGTTTCTTTGCATTTATCTACTGAGGTACTAAGCACATCCTACACAGATGAGCACTATGTAGTGCAAACACAAGCAGGCACTGATGCTTATGATAGACTTGTAATCACCACACCACCGAAGTCCTATGAAAAATTCTTTGTGGAGGATGCAAATTTTGAAGACTTGCGCCATATGGAACAATCTTCTTGTGCTATCGTGATTATAAGCCTTCCGAAATCAGCTTTTACAAAACCATTGCAAGGCACAGGTTTTGTGATTACCCGTAGTACAGAGACACCATTGACGGCATGTACGTATATTTCTAGCAAATGGCCACAAACGACACCACAAGATAAAGTTGTATTACGTGTCTTTTTAGGAAAGCCTACAGACACGACGGTGGATACGCACAGTGAAGAAGAGTTGTGTGAATTGGCACTTTCAGAAATACGAAAAATATTAGGGTTCACAGGAAATCCAGAATGGATGGAAGTAGTACGTTTACAAAAAAGTATGCCTCAATATGAAGTAGGCCATAAAGAACGAGTGGCTACACTTATGAAATATGTGGCAGAACATTATCCAGGATTGGCATTGATTGGAACGCCATTTAAAGGGGTAGGTATGCCAGATGGCATTAAACAAGCATATGAATTAGTAGAATCATGGAAAGAAGAAACTAAGGAGGTAGTTCCTATGGATACACATACAGAATCTAACCACGTACATCATGGAGTAGGTCCAGTGGAGGGGCATCCAGAACCTAAGCACGGTCATCCTGGAGCAGTATCGATGGAAGGTCGTTCAGAGCAATCAGGACAAGAAAAAGTGCCTGAAACCTATGAAGGTTGGTTTAGCTTACACGCTAATTATTCTATCAATTTTGAAAAATGGAGAACTTGGTCTCCTGAGCAACAACGTGAAGCATTACAATCTTTTAAGGAGTTTATTGGCAATTTAGAAAGAGCCCATGAAGCTCAGGAAAGTAGCTATGCTATGTACCAAATTAATGGTCATAAAGGGGATATTATGTTTTGGTTCTTGCAACCAAGTTTACAAGAGTTGAACGAAGTAGAGCTGACACTAAAAAAATTACCAATCTTCAGCGTATTACAACCGGAATCTTCCTTTGTATCTGTTATTGAAGTAAGCAATTATGTAAAATCTCCAAAAGATCATCCAAAAGTGCAGGCCCGGTTATACCCTAAAATCCCTAGATTGGAATGCATGTGTTTTTATCCTATGGCGAAGCAACGCAATTTGACAGATAATTGGTATATGCTAGATCGTCAAAGTCGTGGTAGTATGATGCGTTCTCATGGTCAAATTGGCAAAAAATATGAGGACACTATCAAAGAATTTACCACAGGCGCGTTTGGTATGGATGATTGGGAATGGGGCATTACCTTGATGAGTGATGATCCAATTCAATTTAAAAAAATTGTCAATGAAATGCGCTTTGATGAAGTAAGTGCTCGTTTTGGTATTTTTGGACCTTTTACTATTGGTACTATTCTAGATATAGATGGTATAGATCATCTGTTTTCCTAATGCATCAATAGGGCATTAAATTATAAAGAAATACAATTGCGACAGGTTTGCATACTAGTACCGTACTGGGATTGTAGGACCTGTCGTATTTTTTATTTTTCGCTAATGTATTGCCCACTCATCTAAGAGTTGTGGACAATATCAATGGATGAGCTATTTTTGTATCATATTAGATAGAACTATCTGTATCTTAGAGATACTTTAGCAAAGTTATATGTTGTTATGTGGTATAATGAAAGATATGACAAAGGAGTGATGTTATGAGATTATTAGCTATAGACTTAGATGATACGCTGTTACGTGATGATAACACTGTGTCTGACTATACAAAAGATGTGCTTAAACAAGCACAGGAGAAGGGAATTGAGGTACTTATTGCCACAGGCCGTATGTACCAAACGGCATATCCTGTAGCACATCGTTTAGGCTTAGGCGATGTACCGATGGTACTGTATTCTGGCGGTGTCATTCAACGTGTGGAAAGTAAGGAACTCATTTGGGAACGAGCGATTCCACCAGAGGTAGCCCGTAAAGTATTAGCCATCGCAAAAGAGCATAATATCTATATTCAGTCCTATATTGATGATAAATTGTTGGTACACAGTGAAACAGAGTTTTCTCGCCTTTATGAAGAAATTACAGGTGCCAAGGCTGTGTATGTAGGGGACGCTATCTATGAACCTCAAAAAGGGACAAACAAACTACTAGTGGTAGAAGAACCTGAACGTATGACAGAGGTCATTGCTATTCTTTCCGAAGAAGTAGGCGATATGGTTGATTTAGTGCGGTCTAAGGTAAATTTTCTAGAAATCGTGGCACCTCATGTATCTAAGGGGGAAGCTTTAGCCTTCATGGGTGAACGATTGGGCATCGAATTAACAGATATGGTATCCTTTGGTAATTCGGAAAATGATATTTCTATGTTGCAAGCGACGGGGCATTCTGTGGCAGTAGGAAATGCTGAGGACCATGTGAAGACGATTGCCAAAGAAGTATGCGATACAAATGAAAATGATGGTGTCGCTAAATGGATCGAAGTGAATGTGTTATAAAATTTTGTAGGAGGGCCTCATGGAAGGGTTTCGTTTAATCATCGTGACCGGTATGTCCGGAGCAGGTAAAACACAAGTGATGCAAGTCTTGGAAGATATGGGATATTTCTGTATCGACAATATTCCTCCTGTGTTGATTCCTAAGTTTAGTGAAATTTGTCGTCAAAGTGCAGGCACTAAAGTGAGCCAAGTAGCCTTAGTAGTAGATATCCGTAGTCGTGAATTTTTTGATGATTTAAACAGTGCCTTAGAAGATTTGACGGCAATGAATGTGCCTTATGAAATTGTATTTATGGAAGCTAGCGATGACACTTTGATTCGTCGTTATAAAGAAACACGTCGCAGTCACCCATTGGCACCATCGGGTCGCATTAGTACAGGGCTTTCACAAGAACGGGCACTCTTGGCGGATGTACGTAGCAAAGCAGATCATATTATCGATACCACAAATATGAAAACATCGGCTTTGAAATCATTTATGCGCCGTACTTTTAGCCACGTGAAAGAACAAACCGATGGCATGGCGATTACGGTGGTAAGCTTCGGTTTTAAATTTGGCATGCCCAATGATGCGGATATGGTATGGGACGTAAGATTCTTGCCGAACCCGTACTACATTCCTGAATATCGTCATAAATCGGGCCGCGTACCAGTGGTGAAAGATTACATCCACTCCTTTGAAGTGACTGATGAATTTAAAAAGCATTTCTTTAGTACACTGGATTTTCTTGTGCCAAATTATGAACAAGAAGGAAAAAGTCAATTTGTGGTAGCCGTAGGCTGTACAGGCGGTATGCATCGTAGTGTGGCCATGGCAGAAGCACTGTATACACATTTGAAAGAAAAAGGTTGTAATGTTTCGGTGGAACATCGTGATATGATGCGTAATCATGTAGAAGAAGATGTGAATCCACGTTCTCGATTAGACCTATAAAGAAAGGAGCGGGACGATTCTTTCGTCTCTCAAGCCTATGAAACATAATAATTGGATGCGCTGGTTTGCGCCAGGCATTAATATTAAGCGGTGGCTATTCCTATTTTCTTTAGGCACGATTTGGCTGGTAGTGGGTGTTCTTATGATGATGAACTACCAGTGGATTAGCAACTTTGAAGATATTTTCTTGGAATTTTTATTTCATCTCACAGGATCCTATAACTATACTGTTATTGCTAGTCTTGGTTTGGCAGGTATTGTAGCGGGGATAGTAGCTATGTTGTGGGGCATACGTAAGCTCATTCAGACCATAGTGAATGCGATTTTACCGAATACAGAAGATGGTGTAAGCGATTATATTTTTGAAAAAATTCGTTTAGGGCAGGGGCCTAAAGTTGTTGTCATCGGTGGTGGTACTGGTTTATCCATGCTATTGCGAGGGTTAAAAAGTAAAACCACAAATTTAACGGCCATCGTGACGGTAGCAGATGATGGAGGTTCTTCTGGTCGCTTGCGGGAAGATTTTCAAATGATTGCCCCTGGAGATTTGCGTAACTGCTTAGTAGCATTAGCGGAAAAAGAAGGACTCATGGAAGAACTATTCCAGTATCGATTTACTAAAGGGGCAGAATTGTCAGGCCATAGTTTTGGGAACTTATTCTTAACAGCTATGACTCAAGTGCTGAAAGATGATGTGGAAAAAGCCTTAGAAGCATCTAGTAAAATCTTACGAGTTCGGGGACGTGTTATTCCCTCGTCTACGGAAGAAATCAAATTGATTGCGAAATTGACAGATGGCACTATCGTAGAAGGGGAAAGTGATATCCCTAATGCGGGTAAGCCCATTGTGAAGGTCTATACAGAACCACATAGACCATCTCCTGTAGGAGCGGCCTTACAAGCTATTGATGAAGCGGATGCCATCATTTTAGGCCCTGGCAGTTTGTATACTTCAGTCATGCCAAACCTACTGATTGATAAGGTAGCGGATCATATTGCTAACTCTAAAGCAGCTAAAATTTATATTTGCAATGTCATGACACAGCCAGGTGAAACAGATGGGTATACTGTGTCTGACCATGTGAAAGCCATTGAAGCCCATAGTGAAGTGGGGATTATCGATACGGTGTTAGTGAATGACAATCGAATCCAAGATGCTACATTAGAACATTACAAACAAGCTGGTCAAGAACCAGTGGAAGTAGATATGGATGTATTGCAATCGATGGGGATTCGGACTATTCGTGCAAATTTAGTAGATAGCCAAGACAAAGCAGTTCACAATTCTGAGCGGTTAGCGAAGGTGGTCATGGATGTGGTCTATGCTTTGCAGACCGATATTGAACCGCATATTTTAGAATATTACTTACAACGAGAAGATCATTAAGTATGAAAGTAGAGCCTCTAGAGGCTCTATTTTCTAGTAGAAGTAGAAAAGGAGAGGCTATGTCATTTGCAGAAGATGTAAAAAATGAATTGTGCCAATTTAAAACAGAAGATGCGTGGGCATCCAAGGTAGAGGCCTCTTGTTTATTACGGATGGGTGGATCCATCTTATTAGGTATGCAAGGACGTGTAGGGGTGCGTTTGGTGACGGCCAATAATGCTGTAGCTAGACGAGTACTAGGAATCATCAAAGAACAGTATGATTTACCTACTTCTGTACTGGTGCGTAAAGGGTTAAATCTACGCAAAAAGAATATGTACACCTTAACGGTAGAACCTACAGAACCGAGTCGTCTTGCTTTAGAGGATTTACAATTGTGGCCCGTAGATGCCATGATTCCTGATGCATGGCTAAAAGATATGGAGTCTAGACGTGCCTTTTTGCGAGGGGCCTTTCTTGGATGTGGTTCTGTGAATAAACCGCAAAGTGATTATCATTTAGAGTTTATGACGACAAAGGAGAATTTTGCGGATCAAATTATTCGTGTCTTAAAAATGTTTCGTCTCAATGCACGGAAGGTAGAGCGTAAAGAAGAGTTTGTAGTCTATTTAAAGGAAGGCGATGCAGTGACGTCGTGCTTACAAATTATGGGAGCTCAATCAGCGCTGATGGACTTTGAAAATGTGCGTATTATGAAAGATGTTCGTAACACTATCAATCGACAAGTCAATTGTGAAACAGCAAATCTACAAAAAACAGTGAATGCAGCAGTACGCCAACTCGATGCGATCCGTATCATTGATAAGCATCAAGGTCTTGATTCTTTGCCAATTCGTCTTTATGAGGCAGCTATATTACGTCAAGAGTTTCCTGATGGAAGTTTGCAAGAATTAGTAGATGCTTATGAAACAAAATACAAACGGGAATTGACGAAATCTGGCATTGGACATCGTTTGCGTAAATTAGAGTCCATTGCCTTACAATGGGAGCCAGATGGGCTTACGATAGAATAGAGGAACTATGAAATTAATGAACAAAACACAATGGAAACGGTGGTTGCTAGGTAGCGTATTAGCCTTATTGGGGTTGGGTACTACCTATGGACAAACACCAAAGACTGTCAATATTGATGACTATACATTTACTCCTTTAGCGGTGAAAACTGTAAAAGAAATGGATACATTGTTGTTGTCAGATAGTCCCGAATATGTGAAAGAGCCTGGGATTGTAGCGGCTGGTACACTACACGGGAAAAGTCGTATTTACTTTTATCATGTCAATGAAGGAACAGAACCGATGAAAGTAGGTATATTATTAGAAAATAAAGGGAATGTCCCAGCATTCGTAGAGATTGAGCGAGCTATCTATGCGAAACCAAGTCCAGACTATTTTAAAGTAGGACGAGAGCTTTCTAAAAAAGAAATCACTACGACAGAATTAGATTTGGGTACTTGGGCGCAAGAAGGAGTCAATATTCCTGTTCGCTCTAAAGTGATAAAAAAAGACATTAAACAACAAAAAGAAAATCTCGAACAATCTCGAAAAGCAAAGGTAAAGAGAGTGGAAGAAGAAGTCAAAAAGGATGCCACATCACGAACTATTTCTTTAGTATCACACGATACCAGTGCCAAGGAATTTGTATTACGTCCTGGGGAAGTACGTCCCATTTTTACTGAACTAGAAAAAGTCCTCGTGAAAAAAGATGATTTATTTAGCGGTATCGTTGATCTTTCAACTTCGGAACCTATCTATGCCTCTGTGGCAGTAATGGAACCTAAATCAACAGTTACCTATGGGTTACCGTTGCTGCCAATTCATCCTATCGATGAGGTAGAGTTGCGTGGCACTTATGAAGGGATGCGCAGATTCCATGTAGTAGAACCAAAGTTCAATAGTGATGCAGGTCCTGCAAGCTTTGAAATTGCCAATGACCGAGAAGATGCTTTCATTAGCGGTGTTGATGAAACGACAAATGGTAAGGTGGTAAAAAATAAGGGGAATTATGGTGTTTCCAATGTATACGTGTTGCATACAGAAGGGAAAACCCCGTATGCATTGTACTTTAACCCACTAGGTGGCGCATTCAGTGGGACATTCAGGATTACATCTTCAAAAGGTGCATATACCTATGATGTGCCTGTAAAAGGTCCCTACTTAGGGCATCAAACGATTTATGACA
>CAUQZV010000003.1:0-67949 GCA_963522415.1 uncultured Veillonella sp.
CGATTCTCAGATATATCCCTTAATGCCAGTGGTAGTAAAGGCAATATAGCAGGCACAGATATAGTTCATGATCCATCAAACATAACTGCAAGGAATACTCTTGGAGTGAACACAAAACAGGATTTAAACATCAAAGATGGTGTTCTCAAAGGAGAGGCTATTGAGGCAAACGTAAATGGAAATCTAGAGATTCACTCTGTACAAGACACACATGATTATACAGACCGTACTTCATCTGGTGGTATGGGACTTAGCCTATCTAAGAAAGGTACATTCAAATCATTACAAAGCTCCTTGCAACGGACTGATATAGATAGCAAATACACCTCTGTAATCCACCAATCTGGACTCTATGCAGGAAGTACAGGATTCAACATATCTGTAGGCAATACGACCACATTAGAAGGAGCCCTCTTAGCTAGTCGTACAGATACGAATACACTGAAAACAAAACAGTTAGTTATGAAGGATATGGAGAATAGGGCGAAGTATACCTATGGGTCTAAAGGGGTGTCGTATGTATCTGACGTACAATATAGGAAGTCTTTGCAACACATGAGAGATAGAAAGAATACTATACTCACAGATTCAACTCTTAGCGTTCCAGCCAAGATACAACGCTTACAACAGTTGAATCAAGATAAGGACTATACAAGCCACCTCAAGTATGTTAATAGCTTGCATAATCAAGTAGGCCTATTACCAAATATGATGCCTGGTGAAAGAAAAGAAGCTTACAGTGTGACAAAATCTGCTATTGCACCTGGAATGATTGATGTAGAGAACTCTAAGATGGATGTGAGTCAAATTAATAGAGATATTAATCACAGCCTTCAAGCATTGGATACTATTTTCAACAAACAAGACATACAAGAACGACAAGAACTAACTAAATTATTTAACAAATATGCCAATGAAGCGATTCATCATATCTCTGATATGGCAGGTTGGAAGGAAGGCTCATCAGAAAAAGTGGCTTTACATGCATTAGTGGGCAATATAAGTGCTAATATGGTGAATGGTAATACACGTGTAGGCACTGTAGCAGGTGGACTATCTGAACTCTTAGCACCAGCTATATTAGAAGCATCTAATGGCGATTCAGCAAAAGCACAATGGCTAGCGTATGCCTTGGGATATGCAACAGATAAACTTGCTGGAGGAACTGGAGAACTAGGTGGAAGTATTAGTCACTATGGGGTTAAGTGGAATGGATTGTCAAATTATCAACAAAGTTATTATGAAGATGCAATTTATAGGTATCTTGTAGATAATAATAGAAGATACCATAAAGATGGTATTATCAAAGTGCTTGAATCTGCAATTATTATTAGTAATAACAATAAATACCTATCAGATGCAGCTGAACCTCAAATGATTGATGAACTAGAAGAATCAGCTCGTATATTAGGGTTAAATTATAGCTATAATTATGAGAATGGTTTAACTGGAGAGATGATTCGAATTTTAGAAGAATATGCAGATAAGTTACCTAAAAGAGATATGGTTTGGGTAAATGGTGGCATAGGTGTTGGTCTAGGAATAAATGGAAAAATAGGGCCTGTGAGAGGGAATGTAGGCGCCTCATCGCATCTTGATTATGATACAAGTCGCAAAGGGTTAGCAATTATTTCTAAAATAGGGGCTGGTGCAGGAGTAACTGAAAATTATTCTTTAGGAGCAAATGTAGTTAATGTGGCAAATGCGCGTAACATTAGAGATAATGAAACCACAGTTAATATTTATCTATCAAGATCATTTAATAAAGTAAGCGGTGCTTCATTATATACTGGGCTTGATGATACGATCTTTGATATAGGTGGAGGTGCATATGTAGGATCTGGAGGCGAAGGGTATATAAATTTTAACACTACAGCAATGAAAGATAGATTTTATGGTGAAAAAAAGGGGAAAGAGTTATTAGAAGATGAAGTAAGTGAATTAAAGGAGGAATATAATAGATGATCATGAAGAGAATAAAAGATAACTTTAATCCATATACATCACTTTCACTAAAGGGTTATAATAAAAGTCTTGGATGGATAATGTTATGGTCATGGCTACTAGGGATTTCTGCACTTATTTTAGAAAAAAATGGAGCAGAGGTTGATATTATTGCTTTATTATTCGCCATCATTGTATGTGGCTCTCATTATATGCTGTTTATATTCACTATAAAACGGTTCAGAGCAATGAATATTCCAATCATTTGGGCAACAACTATTTTTATTATACCTCTTCATCTATTATGTTTTATAGTAGCGGAGTCAAATGATGGCTTTATCATTAAGATGAGAAAAAAGTTAGGTTATTTACTGAAAGAGGATACCAATGCATGAAATTATTAAAACTACACTTCGTACGCTAGAAAGCTATGGCGCTAATGACGAGGATATGCTATTTTTGTTTTATAATTGCATTGGATTGATTCCATTATGTATATATTGGTTTAAACACAATAACAAAAGATATAATGTGTTAACCAATATAGGGATTCATATTTTACGAGTATTAATTTTCTCTGTCTCTTTTGGTACATTAATTCGATTTGGATTTATAGATGTTTGGATTAAATGGAACTCCCTATTATTAATAACTTACACTATTATAGGTTACTACTATTGGGTACATGAGGAATTGTTATCATCCCTCACCAATAGAGTGCGTTATATTTTGAAATATATCTTTTATGGTTCTGTTTGTATTGAAAGTATATATATCTTGTGCAGGTTGTCGGAAATTTAAACTTTCAAAAGTATAGATGAAATCAATATTTGTTCTGATGAATTGGCATGGAAGTTGATATTATAAGATGTTATATGAGTGCTATAGACATGATTGGATATATTAAGAAATATGGTGTAGAGATTATTTTAATACTTGCCTATATAGGTATTATGTCATTAGTGGCTCTAGTAATGTATACACCAGATAATCCTCCATCCTTAAATGTTAAAAAAAATGAGATAACTGGAAAATATGTGGCTGTCATGGAATCTGGAAATTATTCAAGAGTGATAGAACCTTATGTGAAGGCACAGTATTTTACTAGAAGTTTTCAATACACGTACGGATCAATTGGATTTATAAGTCAATTTGTATTTAATGGTGATACCATCGTGGTATTAAATAAAAATATAACAGATGAGGAAAAAGAAAAGATTATTCAATTCCTAAAGGATATACGGAAGGATAAAGAATTAGGTCATCCTAGAATTTCTATTATTGAAGAAAAAGATTTGGATGAACGTAAGTACGAAATTATGAAAAAATTAGAGAAGGCGGCACAAGAGAAGCCATTAGAAAAACGTTCCGAAAGATATAACACATTGTATCTGAAGGGGTATAGGGATGATAGTATATAAAATATTTGTAGGTCTTATCTGTTTGTGTATAGGTTCATGTTCTTATGGTGCCCATGCCAATACTATAGATGAGCAAGGTAAACTGCTAGACCAGATGGAGCGTTCTATATCTCATGTAGAGCAAAAGGAAACGCCGTCTTTCACAGTTCTTACAGTGGGGATAGTACCTCAAAATATAAATCAACTGTCTAGTGATGAACCAGAATTTTTAATTCACCATATTGAACTATCTCAGGTTCCACCAGAGTTTAGTTTTCTGCAAGAGATGGTGGCTAAGAAAGAACATCAATCGTATGGGGTAGAAACAATTAATACCTTGTTGCAGGAACTTAATACAGCTTTACTAGATAGAGGTTACGTTACCTCTAAGGTCTATATGGAGCCTCAAAATATAGGGAGTGGTACACTTAGCTTATCATTGCTGGTAGGAACTGTGGAAGAAATACAATTTAAGGGTGTGGCAGGTAATTATACAAACGCATTAGCCTTTCATAAGGGGCATATCTTAAATATACGGAACATAGAACAAACTGTAGATAATTTAAATACAGTACCCCATCAAAAGGCTAAGGTGCAGTTACAACCGGGAAGTCAGTTGGGCACATCTATAGTGGTATTTCAAATAGAAAATAAGTCTAAAGTAGAAATCAACACTGGATTTGATAACTTTGGTAATGAAGGGACAGGGCGCTTGCAAGGTAATGTGTCTATCACAGTAGGTAGACCATTAGACCGTAGTGATACCTTGTACTATAGCTTAACTAAGTCAAGACACTCAGATAGTATCAATACAAGTACATCAAATTATGTATCATACCAACTACCTATTGGATATGATAGTATTACCTTTAGCCATTCTAATTCAGACTATCAACAACGAGTTACCTATGCCATTAAACCATTTATTTCTAGCGGTAACTTTACTAGCGATGAATTACGATGGAAACACGTATTGTACAGGAATAGCCAACAGATTACAGAATTAGTGCAAGGTCTCACACATAAGACAAGACATTCTTTTATTAATGGTAGTGAAATTGATGTGCAACGGAGAAATACCACGTCTTGGTCCATAGGAATACATCAAAAACGATATAGCAAGAATGGAAGTTTAGATTGGTTAGTGCAATATGAAAGAGGCGTTCCTTGGTGGGCTAGCCCTGGTCCTACCGACCATTTAGGAGAAGCCACCACACAGTATCATATATATACGGGGAAAGTGAACTATCAGCGTACATTGACGCTTTGGAATCGGAAAGCTACCTATACAATGGAAGCAAAAGGACAGTATACGAATAGTAAGCTGTACAGTAGTGAGTTCTTTAATATCGGTGGATGGTATACTGTGCGTGGGTTTACTGGTGATAGAAATCTAGCCGCAGAACAAGGGTTTTATGTACGGAACACCTTAGATATATCACTGAATCAGAATCATACACTGTATTTAGGTTTAGATTATGGTAAAGTGTACGGCAAATCTACAGAAGATATATTGGGTACAGAGCTATGGGGCGGAGCTATTGGTATGAAAGGGTACTATGGAAGTGCTAACTATAATATGTTTCTATCCACACCATTAAGAATACCAAATGGATTTAAAGTGCCATATCGAGTCCTAGGAATACAGCTGAGTGTAGCATTATAAATATCTGAATAACTCATAGTCCCTAGTATTGCATAGAGTATAGCATTCGTGATATAATCTATAAGAAAAGTTTAGACGTTGAAAAGAGGTGTATATACATGAAAGAAGGAATTCATCCTAATTATGCGGAAGCAACTGTAACTTGCGGTTGTGGAAACACATTCAAAACTGGTTCTGTTAAAGGTGATCTTCGCGTGGACGTTTGCTCCAACTGCCATCCATTCTTCACAGGCCAACAACGTGCGGCTAAAGCTCGCGGTCGTATCGAACAATTTAACAAACGTTACGGCAAATAATTACGTAAATAACCTATACAAATTAATTGGCAGAGCTAAGGCTCTGCCTATATTTGTTTTACAGGAGACCCTATGACTCAGGAACGAGTAAAAAAATATGTAGGTGGACAAGCCGTCATTGAAGGGGTTATGATGCGTGGTCCTAAGATTATGGCCACAGCTTGTCGAAAACCAGATGGAACCATCACGGTTAAAGAAGAACCTACGAAATCTATCCAAGACAAGTATCCCATATTAAAGTTGCCATTTCTGCGTGGAGTAGTAGCTTTATTTGAATCCTTAGTGATTGGTATGAAAGCCTTATCCTTTTCGGCACAGGCCTCTGGAGAAGAAGAGGAAGAGGTATCTAACAAAGAAATTGCCATCACTATGGCTGTATCTGTACTCATTGCAGCAGCATTATTTATCGCCTTACCGACATGGTTGGCAAAATTTATGCCAGGTGCAGGCACAGATCATATGATATTGAATTTATATGAAGGAATTATTCGTTTAATCCTTTTTTTATTATATATTTTTGCTATTGGACTCACTCCAGATATTAAGCGTGTCTTTCAGTATCATGGGGCAGAGCATAAAACGATACACACCTATGAAAATGATATGGAATTAACCGTGGAAAATGTGCGAAATCATTCTAGATTACATGCACGCTGCGGTACTAATTTCTTGTTATTCGTCATGGTAGTGAGTATTATTGTATTCGCATTTCTAGGTTGGCCTAATTTAGTAGAACGTATAGTATCTAGATTAGCTTTGATGCCGGTGGTGGCTGGAATTTCCTATGAATTGATTCGTTTGGCTGGACGGACACAACATCCACTCATGAAAGCCATCATTGCTCCTGGTTTGGCTCTACAATATATGACTACGAGAGAGCCAGAGGATGACCAAATTGAAGTGGCTATTTGTGCTTTACAATCTGTGCGACCTAGTGAAGAAGATGCTTACGAAGAAGATTAGAAAGGAGTCACCGTGTTAGTAGATAAACTACAAGTGATTGAAGATAAATTTTTAGACTTGGAACAGCGCATTTCTGACCCAGATGTGATTGCTCGCCAAGAAGAATGGCGTAAACTGACTCGCCAACATGCGTCATTAACGGATACAGTGAACACATTCCGTCAATATAAACAAGTTTTAGCCGGCATTGAAGAAGCGTTAGAAGTATTAGGTGATAAAAGCCTAGATGAAGACTTCCGAGCTATGGCACAAGAAGAATTGAATGAATTAAAAGTTCGCCGAGATGAATTAGAGGCAGAATTGCATATTTTATTATTACCAAAAGATCCGAATGATGATAAAAATATTATCGTCGAAATTCGTGGCGGTGCCGGTGGTGATGAAGCAGCTTTGTTCGCAGGGGATTTATTCCGTATGTTTACAAAGTACGCAGAAACACAAGGCTGGAGATGTACTATCATTGATGCTAATGAACCTGAATTAGGAGGCTTCAAAGAGGTGGTATTCTCTATCGAAGGCGACAGTGTATATTCTAAGTTAAAATTTGAAAGTGGTGTACACCGTGTGCAACGTGTTCCAGATACAGAATCTTCTGGACGTATCCATACGTCTACTGTAACGGTAGCGGTATTGCCAGAAGCAGAAGATATCGACATCGAAATCAACGAAAAAGATTTAGAAATCGATACATACCGTGCCTCTGGTGCAGGTGGACAGCATATTAATAAAACGGAGTCTGCCGTTCGTATTACACATAAACCATCTGGTATTGTGGTAGCTTGTCAGGATGAGCGTTCTCAGCTCAAAAACCGGGAGAAAGCAATGCGTGTATTGCGTGCTAAATTACAAGATAAAGCAGAGCAAGAGGCGACGTCCGCTATGGCAGCAGACCGTAAAAGCCAAGTGGGTACAGGGGATCGCTCCGAGCGTATTCGTACGTACAACTATCCACAAGGTCGTGTGACAGACCATCGTATTAACTTAACTTTATACAAATTAAATGCTGTATTAAATGGGGATATGGATGAATTAATCCAAGCTTTAATCACAGCAGAACAAGCCGCTAAAATGCAAGAGGCAAATCAACATGGATAATGAGTTATGGACTATTAGTCGCATGCTCCAATGGACAGAGCAGTATTTTCGTTCCAAAGGCATAGAATCAAGCCGCTTGGATGGGGAAGTACTGCTTTCTCATAGCTTGGGCTGTGACCGCATGTATTTATATGTCAACTTTGACCGACCTTTGGACAAAGATGAATTAGATGCCTATCGACCTCTAGTGGTACAGCGTGCGAAGGGGTATAGCGTAGCCGCTATTACAGGGCATAAAGAATTTATGGGGTTAGACTTTCATGTGAACGAGCATGTATTGATTCCCCGTCCTGATACGGAAACATTAATTGAGGATATACTAGCTCTTTATGATGTGGATGCATCGCCACGCATCTTAGACTTATGCACTGGACCCGGTACTATTTTGTTAAGTCTATTACATTATTTGCCCAATGCCACTGGTGTAGGTGTAGATATTTCCAACAAAGCCTTAGCAGTGGCTGAGGAGAATCGCATATCTTTAGAATTAGCCGATGTTTCAAGGTTCTGTGAAAGTGATATAAAGCAACTATTAGAACAGGTTAAAGTAGGCAAAGGTACTGAATATAGTGCGGTATTGGATGCTTGTAAGGCTCTATTTGGTGAGCAACAAACATCTTTAGAAGGTCTGTTTGATGTACTTGTGTCGAACCCACCATATATTACCACCGCAGAGATGAACACATTATCTCAAGAAGTATTACATGAACCTCATATTGCCCTTCATGGAGGAACTACAGGATTAGAGTTTTATATTCCTATCATTCGTGAAGGTTGGCGTCTTGTAAAAGACGGTGGATACCTTGCCATCGAAATTGGACAAGGTCAAGAAGAAGCGGTATCTAAACTAGCGGAAGAAACAGGATGCTATGGAGAACCAGTGTACCAACGAGATATAGCTGGTATTATTCGTGAAGTACGTTGGGAAGTACGACGCTCTTCTATATAAAATTTTGTCCGATACATGTGATAGCGTAGATAGAGCGCTATATACTTCTCCACAAATTTACGTTCCACTGAGATTTGCTCCGAAGTATATGGCACTCTATCTGTAGTAATCAACAATGTCCTGTACAAACAAAAGTTTATATACGGCTCGCTTTGTGGAGGAAGGATGAGAATTGAAAATTACTGTCTCATATAGTTTAAAATAAGTTTGTTATAAGTGATATAATTGTAAATAGGAAACAGTACATAGGAAAGGAGGTACGATATGGAAGCATTAGATCATATTGAGACACAGTTATTAACTACAAATGATATTGAGTTAGCGGGTACATTGCTTCGTGTAGGCGATTTAGTAGCTATACCTACGGAGACGGTCTACGGCTTAGGAGCTAATGGACTGGCAGCAGATGCGATGGATCGCATTTATGCAGCCAAGGGGCGACCTTCGGATAACCCTTTGATTTTACATGTATGTGACCAATCTATGGTGCATCGTTTAGTACAACATATCTCTCCTTTAGAACAAAGATTAATGGATACCTTTTGGCCAGGTCCATTGACGATTACCTTTGAAAAATCTGCGCTAGTGCCAGAGCGTGCGACTGGTGGACTTTCACGGGTGGCATTACGATGCCCAGACCATGAGGTATGTCGTGAGATGATACGTATTGCTGGTGTGCCTATTGCAGCGCCTAGCGCCAATCTCTCAGGTCGACCAAGTCCGACCACGGCAGAAGCAGTCTTACACGATATGAAAGGACGTATTCATGCAATAGTGGATGCAGGTCCCTGTGAAATAGGTGTAGAATCTACAGTAGTACAGGTAGAAGGTGATACTGTGATTATTTTGCGCCCCGGTGGTGTCACAAAAGAGATGCTAGAAATGGTGGCAGACCATGTGGTATATGATATGGCTCTGCACGATCCTGCAGAGGTGCCGAAAGCGCCGGGTATGAAATATCGCCATTATGCTCCTGATATGCCGGTACAAGTATTTGTGGGACAGTCATTAACAGTAGCAGAATATATGAAAGACATCATAGATAAGATGGTTCAGCAAGAACCTGTTTTACAAGAAGATTGTAAGGGAAAACCGAGAATTGGGTTATTACTTTCAGAGGAAACTTTGGAAAATTTAAATGCGGTGCTTCCTAATTTTACACTTTCAGTAGATATCATTGTATATGGTGAACAAGCAGAGCCGAGGGCATTAGCTAACCGATTATATGATAGC
Source organism: uncultured Veillonella sp. (assembly GCA_963522415.1). Lineage (GTDB taxonomy): Bacteria > Bacillota > Negativicutes > Veillonellales > Veillonellaceae > F0422. The sequence goes on from CAUQZV010000003.1 coordinate 9,547, forward strand.
TTATTACAGTTTAACGACATTGGTGTGGATACATTAATTGTGGAAGGCTGTGCTCCGGTAGGACTTGGTGTGGCTGTTATGAATCGTTTAGATAAGGCCAGTGGTGGTCATGTACAATATATCTAAGGATGTTTGAAACGCTTGATGGGATGAGTGCATTAGTTGTGAATATTGGTGTATTGATATATATCAGATATGTTTTTTTTTAATTGATTTTGTAAAAGTGATGGCTAGACCATATTGAATACTGTAAAATAGCTTTAAAGTGTAGTAGAGGTAGTTATGAATTTATTATTTGTTTGCACAGGGAATACCTGTCGTAGTCCAATGGCAGAAGGAATTGCCCGTGCTGTAGGGCGTGAGCTTGGTGTAGATGTAGTGACTTTATCCACTGGATTATTTTGTGTTCCTGGAGCTAAGGTGAGCGACGAAGCTGTTGAGGCAGTTCGTGAATTAGTAGGCGAAGATATTAGTGAACACAGTTCTCGCCCATTAAAAGTAGATTTTGTGAAAGCCGCAGATTACGTATTGGCAATGACAGAAGATCATAAAAAAATATTACTTCGCCAATTTCCTTTTGATAGTAAAAAAATAATGACGCTAGCTGAATTTGCTGGCGAAGTTGGGGATGTGGAAGACCCATTTGGACAATCTCAAGACATATATACTAAAACAGCGGAACAGATTGTACGGTATGTACAACAAGGACTTGCATTGCATAAATAAGAATGCTCCAATTGATTCATCAAATAGATTGGATACCATAGTATATAAAGAATACTATAATTACTTGTATGTATACATCAACAATGCGGATATGTATCTACAATACAGGCGTATCATAGATATATATTAATAAGATACTATTTTATGAACATAGTATTAAATAAAGGAGGACGAAATGAAAGTAGCAGTTGGTTGTGATCATGGTGGATTTCATTTAAAAGAAGCGATTAAAGGCTTACTAGAGAAACAAGGCATTGAGTACAAAGATTTTGGTACGTACTCCACAGATTCCATGGATTATCCAGATGTGGCAAAACCATTGGCAGAAGCAGTAGCAGCTGGTGAATTTGATCGTGGTATTTTGACATGTGGTACAGGTATCGGTATCGGTATTGCAGCGAATAAAGTAAAAGGGGTTCGTGCAGCATTATGTCATGATACATTCTCTGCTCATGCTAGTCGCGAGCATAACAATGCTAATGTACTCACTATGGGTGAACGTGTTATTGGTCAAGGTTTGGCATTAGATATCGTTGACATTTGGTTACACACTGAATTTGAAGGCGGTCGCCATGCAAAACGTGTGGATAAAATCTCCGCTATTGAAGAATAATAGAAAAGAATAATATCGAACAAAGTAACGGCTGGACCTGAGATTGGGCTAGCCGTTTTTATGTTCGATATAATTTTAAAGTAAATATATTCGGAATCTTACAAATTATAGAAATATTAGTCAATTTACTATACAATAGTATATGTAATATTACTATTAGATAGGAGATACTATGCATATTTTATTAACAAATGACGACGGCTTATGGGCCCCAGGGATACAAGGATTAGCACAGGAGTTAGCAAAGCACCATCGAGTGACAATGGTGGCGCCTAAGGTGGAGCAAAGTGCAAAATCTAGTGCGTTAACGGTACAGGTACCGATTCGCGCAAAAGAGATGAGCGAAGATGGTGACAACCCAAGAATGATCTTTGTAGAAGGGACACCAGTGGACTGTGTAAAATTTTCTCTGTCTTATTTATTGAAACAAGATCGACCTGACCTAGTGGTATCTGGTATTAATCATGGATTTAACTTAGGATCTGATGCGGTGTATTCAGGCACTGTTGGTGCCGCATTAGAAGGATTGATGTACGGTATTCCATCCTTGGCACTATCTCTGGAAAAATATAGCGTTAAACGTATGGAGGAAATACTGCCCTTCATTACTGATTTTATCAAAGTCATGTACGAAGAAGGACACTACCAAGGGTTATTGAATGTTAACTTCTTAAAAGAAGGCCCTGTTGGTTGGGAGCAAGTGAAAGTATTCCATCAAGGTTTTCAAGAGTACACCAATGTTATCGATGTACGACAAGATGCCAAAGGCAGAGAATACTATTGGATTGTAGGGGACCAAGGATTCCAAAAGGAAGATAAACCAACCGATGTAGGACATATCAAGGAAGGATATATATCTGTGGTGCCTTTGACGTGGAAACAAGAAGATACAGAGCAAATTTCTGTGGTGGAACAGTTAATTGCAAATAAATAGCGTACAGTCATTAAAGTTTTACAACTCCATGGAGGGAGTATTAACTTTTGGATATATTTATTATAGTATAGTTATAAATCTTTGATGTATCTAATAATATACAAACGATCTATCTATCATGATATATGATAGGATAGGTCGTTTCTTTTTATTGTAAACTCCTAGTAATTATATTGGAGTTGATAATAAAAAGCAATAGTGTTTTAATACTACTTGAAAGACATTTTTTATCATCTTATGTTGTGGCTCAAGGGAGGGTCCTATCATGAAAGAAGAAACAAATGTAACAGGAGCGATGAGTGCAAGACAAATTACGATGACCGCATTATTTGTGGCTTTGGTAGCAGTAGGGGCATTTATTAAGATTCCTATTCCTAATTTACCATTTACCTTGCAATTGCTCTTTACCACATTAGCTGGTTTAATCTTGGGAAGTCGATTAGGCGGTATGAGTGTGGCGATGTACATCATTCTTGGTCTTGTAGGGGTGCCGGTATTTACTGAAGGTGGTGGATTTATGTACATCTTCAAACCTACCTTTGGCTATCTATTAGGCTTTGCTATTGGTGCTTTTATGGCGGGTCGTATGATAGAAAAAGCAACAGTTGTGACTTTCAAAACATTGCTAACCGCTTCATTTGTGAATTTAGCTATAGTATATGCCTTAGGCATGGTCTACTTATATGAAATCATGGATCTATACTTAGCAAAACCAATTGGACTAGATATATTATTTATCTACTGTTTTGCATTGCCAGTGATACCAGATATTTTCCTCTGTATCTTGGCAGCAGTGATTGCAAAACGATTACTTCCGATTTTAAAACGATAGTATACATAACAGATGTGACATAAGGTGCATATACACGTTGGTATGCACCTTATGTTGATATTTGTAAAAGTCACCGCAGGTGATGAACAACGTAAGAAAGGATAAAATCATGACAATAACTCAAAGCCCAAAAGGTTTGTATATATTAGGTACAGGAACAGATGTAGGTAAAACATATATCACCGCTTTATGGCTCAAAAAACTTCGCGAATCAGGCCATGATGTGGCATATTATAAAGCAGCGGTTAGCGGTGCTCCTAGCATTTCTGAAAGCGATGCGGGATATGTGAAACAAGTGGCGGGACTTTCACAGGAGGATGAAACGTTACTGTCCTATGTATTTGATGAGGCTGTATCTCCCCATTTAGCGGCTCGTCATGAAGGAAAAGTGATTGACAGAAGTGTGGTGAACCAAAATTTCTGCAACGTCGCTAGGTCACATGCCTATACAACTGTAGAAGGTAGTGGTGGCATTATTTGTCCTCTATATGTAACAGATACAGAGCTATATATGCTAGAAGATGTAGTAAAAGATTTAGGCTTGCCAACCATTGTGGTAGCTACAGCAGCACTTGGTACGATTAACAGCACAGTGTTGACAATCTATTATTTGCAATCAAAAGGTATTGCTGTAAAAGGAATTATTGTGAATCAATGTACAGGAAATCCAATGGAAGAAGATAACTGTGTGATGATGGAACGATTGACAGGCATTCCTGTATTAGATCGAATAGGACCAGATGAAATATCCTTGCATATGGATGTGAAAACTATGTTAGATTGCTATGATCATATAGTGAATCCCCATGCATAACTAAGTATTTGGGATGTTTTGTTTACATAGCTTTATCATGTTAATATTACAACATAGGCACACTGGCTTTACTGGTGTTTAAGTATATTAAATTAATCATTAGCATTTGTACGAGAGGTATAGGTATACACATGAAAGATTGGGCAAAAAAGGATTTAGAGTTAATTTGGCATCCATGTTCTCAAATGAAAGATTATGAAACATTGCCACCCATTGTAATCGACCATGCAAAAGGTTGTTATTTATATGATGTAGATGGAAAAGAATATATAGATATCATCAGTTCTTGGTGGTGTAATTTATTGGGCCATTGCCATCCAAAAGTCAATGAGGCGATTAAAAACCAATTAGATACATTGGAGCATGTTATCTTTGCTAACTTTAGCCATCGTCCGGCTATCACATTGGCAGAACGATTGAAAGAAGTGGTGCCAGAAGGATTAACACGCTTTCATTTCAGTGATAATGGGTCTGGCGCTGTAGAATGTGCTTTGAAAATGGCGTTCCAATATCATTACCAAACTGGACATCCAGAACGGCAAAAATTCTTATGCCTTAGTGAAAGTTACCATGGCGAAACCATTGGTGCTTTATCGGTAGGCAGTATGGATTTATTTGCAGAAATTTATAAACCTATGCTGATGGATCAAACTATTCACACACAAGGACCAGACTGTTATCGTTGCGCTTATGATAAAACTCGTGAAACTTGTTCCTGTGAATGCTTTGAGCATATGGAACAAGATTTCGCAGAACATGGATCTACTTTGGCAGCAGTAATCGTCGAACCATTGATTCAAGGTTGTGCAGGGATGAAAATGTATCCGCCAGAATATCTACGTAAACTACGTGAGCTGTGCGACCGTTATGGAGTGTTACTGATTGCTGATGAAATTGCCACAGGATTTGGTCGTACAGGCAAGTTATTTGCCTTTGACCATGCAGGAGTATCTCCAGATATTATGACTGTCTCCAAAGCATTGACTGGTGGCTACATGCCGATGTCTATTACAGTAGTAGCTGAAAAAATTTATCAGGCGTTCTACGATGATTACCACACAATGAAAGCCTTCATGCACAGTCATACCTATAGTGGTAACCCATTGGGCTGTGCCGCAGCATTGGCAGTACTTGACACATTGCGGGATGAACATATTTTAGAACAAGCTGAAGAAATGGGCAACTATTTACATGACGCCTTAGTGAAAGCCTTAGGTAATCACCCTAATGTAGGAGAAATCCGTCGTATGGGATTAATTAACGCCATCGAGCTTGTTACCAATAAAGAAAAAAAAGAAGGCTTTGATGGATCCTTGCGCATGGGGTATCAAATCTATAAAAAAGCCTTGGATAGAGGTTTATTACTACGGCCATTAGGAAATGTAATTTATTTCAACCCACCTTTAACAATTGATAAAGAGACTATCGATATCGCCATTGAACGAACAGTACAAGCCATGGCAAATGTATTGGGATAAGCTTTAGTCATTAAATATAACTCGTTAAACTATTGTCTTTGTGCTATAATTTAGATAGAAAAAGGAGTGTGAATCCTATGTCTATCAAGCCTTTTGAAGAACTTACGATACAAGATAATTTTATCTTTCAGAAAGTGATGCGTAATAAACGCATTTGCAAGCAAACGATAGAAAGACTTTTAGATATTGATATTAAGGATATTGAATATCTGGAAGAAGAGAAGACTATTGATGTTCGCTTAGATAGTAAGAGTGTGCGACTAGATGTATTTGTGAATGATGATAAAGGAACTATCTTTAACATTGAAATGCAGACTAGTAAAGATATGAAGGAGCTTGTCAAAAGGGCTCGTTATTATCAAAGTGCCATAGATATTGATAGTTTAGAAAAGGGCCAACATTATTCAGAACTAAACGATGTATACGTTATTTTTATATGTACTTTTGAGGTGTTTCCAGATAAACTTCATAAGTATGATTTTCAAAATTTATGTTTGCAAAATACGTGTAGACACTTGAATGATGGAACTCATAAGATTTTCTTGAGTACTAAGGGTGAATTGGATGATATATCTAAACCGCTAAAATATTTTTTAGATTATATAGATGGAAAAGAACCTGAAGATAGTCTGATGTGTGAGATTGATAGTGAAGTTCATACGATAAAACAATGTGATGAATGGAGGCGAGATTATATGACGTTAGCATTTGAAATGGAACGAAAATTAAAAGAGGGAATTGAAATAGGACGAGAAGAAGGTAGAGAAGAAGGTAGAACTGAAGGTAAGGTAGAAGCTGTTATTGGAATGCTTAAGGAGAAATTGTCCGTAGAGATGATTTCTCGTATTACAAAATTAACAGTAGAACAAATTACTGAAATTGGTAAAATGAATGCATTGCTATAGTAGTTTTGTAAGCAATGAATTAGAATGATAAAAAGGCTGTAAGCAAACGGTTTGAATGCTTACAGCCTTTTCTATATTCTGATTATGTTGTAAGGAATCAGTAGTTCTATTAGATTACAAAGAGCCTTCTATCTTGCATGTAAGATATTCTAAACTAGTTGTTTTCTATATACCCCTTAGGTGCTTTCGGTTCTACTACGATATCATTATGGGTATTAAAAATAACATATCCCAAAGGAGATCCAGGTGGCTTTTTGATGTGTTTCACTAAGGTGTAGTCCACGGTTACCTTTGATGTATCTTTTCCTTTGCTAAAGTACGCAGCGATTTGCGCAGCGGATTCAATCATTTTAATATCTGGCTCAACAACAGACCGCAAAATAACATGGGACCCTTGTATATGTTGTGTATGTAACCATAGGTCATTAGGTTTTGCCCACCGATTGGTGAGGTATTCATTTTGCTGGTTATTTTGTCCTACATATACATCACCATTAGGAATAGTAAAGTGCAAGAAATTATCTTTTTTAATCTTGAAAGGAATCGGCTTTTTAGATTGACGCAAAATGCCTGCACTTTCACATTCGCTACGAATTTCTTGAACAGATTGCTTGGTCGTAGCCAAAGATAAACTGTATTGAATGGATTCCAAATAAGAAAGGCGCATGGTGCTTTGTTCTAGTTGGTATTGACCATTTTTCGTGCGATTTTTCATCTTACGATATAGTTTATAATAGGCCTGGGCATTTTCTGTAATGGATAATGGGGGATCCAATGGGATTGTAATATCTTCAGTCGAGTCAGATAAAACATTTTGCACTGTTACTTCCGATTCATAGTGGTGAGGCAAGTAGCTATAAATCATGAGCAAATCCCCATAGGATTTATACATATCCGCTTTGGATGTGTCGTCTAGTTCAGCTTTAATTTTTTCGTGACGACCTTCCTCTTTTTTGATGGCGGCAGCGATAATTTTTTCTAACTCTTTTCCTGCCGTGTGTATGGCTCCTAGCTTTGTCACATCCTGTGAAAGGGCCTCAGAAATTGTTGGATACTGGATAGTATCAACAATGGTGTGGGGGGAACTTTCACAGAGTGGAATAGGCGTTAATAAGCATTTACCAGTAGCCGTGGTGTATTGTAATAATCCTTGTACCCTAAGAAGTTGAGATTGCAAATTAGTAAGTCCTTCGGTGATGCTGTTGATGAGCTCTGCTGTCATCGGTGTCGTAGGAGTTAGACCCATACGATAACATAGATCATCTAATAGGACCGGACCAAAGCCATTGAAGATATGACGAATGGTATTGCCCACTGTGTCTTGTGAAAAGGATTGGAGTAATTGTGTGATCTCTGGACCAGAGAATTGCATGAGGTCGACACGAGATGTATTGGGAGGCAATTCATAAGGCAATTTGGGTGCTACAGAGCGCACGCGGTTCATGAGTGGTGTAACGTGAACAAGAGATTCTAAAATCATCCCATCTTGCACGAAGATACAGTTGGAATATTTACCCATTAGTTCCACATAGATTTCATTTACAACGATGGAACCATCTAAGCCTAATTTGTCGGCGGTAATGCGAATGATACGGTCTCCGTGTAGTTGCTCAATATTTGTGATGCGTGCGCCTTCTATATGTTTGCGTAAATACATAATAAGAGATGTAGGCTCCTTTGGAGCATCCACTATTTTGTCCGTTACATAGATGGACGGAGCACTGCCTACGGTAATTACCAAGTAGGGACTTGTGGTAGGTGTATTAATTTTTAAAAGTATACTTGTTTTATCGATCTGCTGAATACGTTGAATCTGACCGTTTCCGACTTGCTCGTTCAGTTCTCGTATCAATACAGACAATGTTAAACCATCTAAATTCATGGGGATCCTTTCGTTATAGGTGTATTGTATTGCTATACCTGAAAGTGTAACATATCAGTGAAATCATACTTCGATACTATACAAAAGACATAGCTATTTATTTATAAGATTACAAAAATGATTGACATTACATGGTACCTTACTAAGGATACCATATTCTTATACTATCTATTAGTAAGAGAAAAATTTAAAAACTATCACTATACTAGTATACACTAATCTAGTACTAGGAGATATAGGTAGGTTTTGAATTAAAGGTATGACACCCAAAATATAACAGAATAGAGACATCGTTAAACTTGATGTTGCATTGAGAGCGATATATAAGAGAAGGATGATGCATATCTGGATTAGCAGTGAATTAAAATTTCTAACTATATTAACCTTATGGTAGATATAGATTAGAGCAAATAAAACGTTTTATTTTTACTCTTACCGTGCTATACTGAAAGATAAGAAATAGAACGGAAACGCGAGGTAAATCCATGAACAGTATGACAGGCTTTGGTCGCGGCATAGTGACTACAGAAACAGGAAGTTTCCAAGTAGAGATTAAAACGGTAAATACAAGATATTGTGATATTACAATTAAAAGTCCTAAACAATTTAATATCTTTGAAGACAAAGTACGACGGTTAATCCAATCAGCCTTTCAACGTGGTAAGGTAGAGGTGTCTATTTTATACAAAGAGTCCGGCGAGCAAGAGAAGGAATTATCTATGAACCGTGCCTTATGTGGGCAGATTAAACAATTTTTGGTAGAAGAGGGATTCTATGCAGATGTGAAAGAGGTTCCTCTATCGGCGATTATGTCCATTTCTTCGGATTGGATCTCTGTAGAAGAACCACCTACTGATGAAGAGGCGATGGGACGAGCTTTAGAAGAGGCAACAAAATTGGCCATTGACGGTGTTCTTGCAATGCGCGCCAAAGAAGGCATAGCGATGAAAGAGGATATTACGAAACGCTTACAAGGGATTGAAACATTATTCGCTTATATGGAAAGTCGAAGAGATGTAGCCTTAGCGCATCATGAAGAACGATTATTGCAACGTATCCAAACCATGCTAGATAAAGTGAGCGTAGACTTTCAAGAAGAACGATTTATGCAAGAGGTGGCTATACTTTCAGATAAAGTAGATATTTCAGAAGAGATTGCCCGTTTTGCCTCACATGTGGTACAATTAAAGGAAATCCTTGAGGAAGAAGGGCCTATTGGACGCAAGTTAGATTTCTTGTTACAAGAAATGAACCGTGAGGTCAATACCATGGGATCTAAGGGGAATGAAATTACAATTGTAGATACAGTTGTACAATTGAAAGTAGAGTTAGAAAAAGTAAGAGAGCAAATTCAGAATATAGAATAATATGTAAGTAGTATTGGAGTTATCATGTCTGATAAAGGAATATTAATCGTCATTTCAGGACCATCTGGGGCAGGAAAAGGCACGATTTGTGCAGAACTCCGCAAACAAATGCCAAACTTGGTCTATTCTGTATCAATGACCACACGTCAACCACGAGTGGGTGAAGAAGAGGGTATTAGCTATTTCTTTCGAGATGTAGAGACGTTTGAAAAGTTAATCAAAGAAGATGCATTCTTAGAATATGCAAAAGTGTACGATAATTATTATGGTACACCGAAAGAGCACGTCATGAACTTATTAGAAGAAGGCAAGAGTGTGATTTTGGAGATTGATATTCAAGGTGCTATGAAGGTAAAAGAATCCTACAGCGATGCTGTCTTTATCTACGTTGTGCCGCCATCCTTAGATGTTTTAACATCTCGTCTGCATGGTCGTGGTACGGATGATAAAGAAGTGATTCATAAACGTTTATCTTTAGCTTGTTCAGAATTAGCATTAGCACATCGTTACGACTACATAGTGGTGAATGACGATTTGGAAGATGCCATTGAACGAACAGCATCTATCTTGCGGGCTGAAACATGTAAGATTAGTCGCAACAAAGAAAAGATTCAATACATTTATAAACGTTACAGCAATGAGCAAGGATAGCAATAATATAGTAAGTAGACAAAGGAGACTTTCATTATGATGGTAGAACCGCATTTAAAGGATTTAGAAAAACAAGTGGATAGTAAATACACGTTGGTAACATTAGCAGCTAAGCGTGCTCGTGAATTGACAGATGGAGATCCATCCCTTGTAGGTGAAGTAGGAACAGAAAATCCAGTGTCTATTGCTTTGTATGAAATCGCTGCAGAGCAAGTAGGGTTTGAACGCACAAAAGATGGCGTAAAATAATTTGATATCACAATACTAGATACCTAATGAATAGAGGAATCAAAACTGTATTCATTAGGTATTTTTTTTACGTATACTACATTCCTAAAAACTATAATAAAAGACACTGTAAAGGTAGAAAATATAAGGGAAGTAGGGTATAATTAAACTGTTCATGTAAATATGTATTGGAGGTTTATATGGCTAAAGATTGTTCATTTGACGTTGTATCCGAAGTGGATATGCAAGAAGTAGATAATGCAGTAAATCAAGCGAAAAAAGAAATCGGCACACGATATGATTTCCGTAATAGTAAAGCAGATATAGAACATGATGGTGATACCATTAAAATTCATTGCGATGATGAATACAAATTAGGTGCCATCATCGATGTGCTAAAAGGTAAAATGGTAAAACGTAATGTAGCCATTAAAAATTTAGAGTATGGTAAAATTGAGCCTGCATCTGGTGGAACAGTTCGACAAATTGTGACGATTAAGAATGGTATCTCTAAAGAGGTAGCTAAGGATGTAGTTAAATTAATTAAGAATATGAAATTAAAAGTGACGGCTCAAATTATGGAAGACCAAGTACGTGTAGTAGGTAAAGATAAAGATCAATTGCAAGCAGTGATTACGATGCTTCGTGAGCAAGATTTACCTGTAGAATTACAATTTGTGAATTTCCGTTCTTAATCAAATAGAGGAGCATCACCCAATAGATGCTCCTATTTTATCATGTGAGGGACTATGAACGTAGAAGATATGCGTGGTGGCTACACCACTGGTTCCTGTGCAACAGCAGGGGTGAAAGCTGGACTCTTAGCCCTAATCGAAGAAGAAATAGTTGACCAAGTTTCTATACGAAATCCCCAAGATGCTTTCATTACTGTGCCTATTGCGAAGGTAGAAGTAATATCGCCTACTGAGGCTATGGTAACCGTTGTGAAAGATGGTGGTGATGATCCAGATGTAACACATGGTACAGATATTGTGACCACGGTAACATTAAATCAATCAGGAGCCATTACGTATGAAGCTGGATTTGGAGTGGGTATAGTGACTAAGCCGGGCCTAGCCTTACCTGTAGGAGAACCTGCTATCAATCCGGGGCCTAGAACGATGATTTACTATGTGTTTGAGGAATTAGTACCGAAAGGTATGGGTATCCATGTGAAAGTGTCCGTACCAGCGGGGGAGACCTTAGCTAGAAAGACATTAAATGGTACTCTTGGTATTGAAGGTGGTATTTCCATCATTGGTACAACAGGTATTGTAAAACCAATGAGTGAAGAAGGGTTTAAAAACTCTTTAGTACCGCAATTGCGTGTCATGAAAGAAGCAGGCTATACAACGGCCATCCTGGTGCCGGGGCGTATTGGTCAAGAGATCGCAAAAGAACAACTAGGAATTTCTATCAATCAAATGGCAGAAACAAGTAATTTTATTGGCTTCATGCTAGAACAATGTGTCAAAATTGGATTTAAAAATATCCTCATCATTGGTCACATTGGTAAAATTATCAAATTGGCTAGCGGCAGCTTTCATACCCATAATCGCATGAGTGATGGACGTATGGAAACGATTGTAGCTTATGCAGCCTTAGAAGGGGCATCCCAACAAGTGTGTGAAGAATTGATGGAATGTCGTACTACAGAGGCGGCTATGCCAATTATTGAACGGGAGCACCTAGAGGGCATTTATCAGCGCGTAGCGGATCGAGCGTCCTTGCGCTCTATGCGCTATATTGCGCAAGAGGCAAAGGTTGGTATTATCATATCTACCTTAGATGGCACTATATTGGCCGTCGATGAGGTAGCGAAGGAAATAGGAGAAGAAGAATCATGGCACATACCTTGTATGTCGTAGGTATTGGCCCTGGGAACCCAGAGTATGTAGTACCTAGAGGATTACATCTAATCAAACAGGCTAAGGTCTTGGTAGGAAGTGAGCGAGCATTAGAAGATTTTGCTCAGCCAGGTCAGGAAACCTTTCCTATTGCGAAATTAGCACCTATGGCAGAGTGGATGGGAGAACAACTACAATCCAATGACATTGTAGTCTTAGTCAGCGGTGATACAGGATATTATTCTTTATTGCCGTATTTAAAAACTAAGTTTCCTAACAATCCTATTGATGTGACGCCGGGCATTAGTTCCATGACATTTGCTTTTGCTAGACTTGGTGAAGTGTGGCACAATGCAGATTTAATGAGCTTTCACGGCCGTCGACCAGAGGAAACAGATTTGTATTATGCAGAAGGACGTAAGTTAGGTTTCTTAACGGATCCTGAACAAAATCCTGCGTATATTGCAAGATATTTAATCGAAGAGCATGGCTGGCCTAAAGAAACAAAAGCGGCAGCCTGTGAACGATTGAGTTATGAAGATGAGCGTATTGAACGCGGTACATTAGAAGAATTACAAAAATTGGAGGGCTTTGGGCACTCCGTAATGGTGGTATTAGGATGAGGCATTTTTTTGGAATTGAAGACGAGGAATTTATTCGTGGCGATGTGCCCATGACGAAAAAAGAAATTCGTATGGTAGTCATGAATGCCGCTCGTGTAGAAGAAGATAGCGTAGTGTTAGATGTGGGAGCTGGTACAGGTTCTATTTCTATCGAAGCTGCTTTAGGAGCTCCGAAAGGACATGTGTATGCTATTGAACGCTTTGAGAAAGCAACAGACTTAATTCGTCAAAATCAAGAAAAATTTGGCGTAAAAAACTTAACAATTATTGAAGCCAAAGCGCCAGAAGGTATGGAAGATTTACCAGAATTAGACGCTGTTATCATCGGTGGTAGCGCTGGTGGTATGGGGACGATTATGGACGAAGCCACACGGTTGTTAAAAGTGGGCGGTCGTCTTGTAGTAACCGCTGTAACTATGGAAACAGGATATACCATTTTGAAAGAACTAAAAGGTAGACCGTATACTTATGAAGGATTTCAAATGCAAGTGAGCCGTTTCAGAAAGGCTGGCCCGTACCATTTGTTAAATCCATTGAGCCCTATTTTTATCGTAACTGCAGTGAAACAGGAGGCATAATATGACACAAGTACATATCGTGGGCGCAGGTCCTGGCGATCCAGAGTTAATTACCCGTAAGGGATATCGATTAGTACAAGAAGCAGACGTAGTCATTTACGCTGGTTCCTTGGTGAATCCAGCGATTTTAGATGCTTGTAAAGAAGGCTGTGAAATACATAATTCTGCATCTATGAGCTTAGATGATGTATTAGCAGTGACAAAAGCTCGTGTGGCAGAAGGTAAAACAGTAGTGCGTTTACACACTGGTGACCCTGCTATCTACGGAGCCATCCAAGAACAAATGGATGCCTTAAAAGAAATGGGAATTACCTACGATGTAACACCAGGGGTAAGCTCCTTCTTAGCTACGGCAGCAGCCTTGCGACAAGAGTATACATTGCCAAATGTAACCCAAACCGTCATCATCACTCGCATGGAAGGCAGAACACCTATGCCAGAGAAAGAAAAATTATCTATGTTGGCTAGCCATGGTGCGACAATGTGTATTTTCTTGTCTGTCCAAATGATTGACAAAGTGGCGGCGGAATTAATCGAAGGTGGGTACGATAAAACAACACCAGTGGCTATCGTTGTGAAAGCATCTTGGCCAGATCAACGAATCATTCGTGGCACTTTAGAAACGATTGCTGATGTGGTGGCAGAAGAAGGCGTTATCCGCCAAGCTATGATTGTGGTAAGCCGTGTGTTAGATACAGATTATGAACTATCTAAGCTTTATGACAAAGGCTTTGCTCATATGTATCGAGATGCTAAGTAATGAAGATAGCTATCGTATCGGTTACAAAACGTGGGGCTAAGCTAGGCCAACAAGTACGCAGTGCCTATATACAGGAACATGTGGTGGACTGTTATGAAAAAGTAGAACGTGAAAGTGGAGACACAGCCATATCCTTTTCTTCTTTGAAACCGCATATAGAACAGCTGTGGAAAGACTATGACCGTATCTTATTCATTATGGCCACAGGCATTGTAGTGCGTATGATTGCACCTTTCATCAAGCATAAATCGGAAGATCCAGCTATTTTAGTGATGGACGAAGGTGGTCACTTTGTGATTAGCCTATTATCTGGTCATTTAGGTGGCGCTAATGAATGGACTAGCGAGGTGGCAATGATTACTGGCGCAACGCCGGTGATTACAACGGCGACAGACGTAAATCAACTGCCCGCACCAGATGTATTGGCTCGTAAGATAGGTGCTAAGGTAGAAGACTTCTCCATGCTTATTAAGGTGAATGCAGCTATCGTCAATGGTGACGCTGTTAAATATTATTTGGATAGTACCTTGGCAGATGACTTTGAGCCAACTGTACAAGTATATCAAGTGGACTATGCTCTCTTTCATCCAGAGGAAGCATTCCCATGGGGGGATGAGCCAAAGGTTGTCATTACAGATAGAACCATTGATTGCCTAGGTATCACACTGGTGCTGCGACCTCCGACTATGACAGTGGGCATCGGATGCCGTCGTGATACACCGAAAGAATTGATACTTTCAGCGGTATCAGAATCATTGCAAAATGTAGGACGGTCCCCATTAAGTGTTAAGGGAGCGGCCTCAGTCATCGTAAAAGCTGATGAAATAGGATTATTGGAAGCGATGGAAACACTGAAATGGCCTATCCAATTTTATACACAAGAAGAAATGGCCCCTTGTATTGAAGAGGCACAAATTATAGAATCAAATTTTGTTAAACGAACCATAGGAGTAGGAAACGTATGCGAAACGACAGCACTATTACTAGCGCAGGGGCAGGAGCTACTGCAACACAAAACAATATTTCCGAGAACAACCGTAGCCATTGCACGGGTACATTACAAGTCATCGGAATCGGACCTGGTAATCCAGAGTTTATGACACCAGAAGCACGGGAAGCGATTTTACAAGCAGACCGTGTGGTAGGTTACATTACGTATTTAGATTTGATTAAAGACCTTGTAGCAGACAAAGTCACTGTAGGAACAGGCATGATGCAAGAAGTGGATCGATGCCAACAAGCTGTAGACTTAGCTGTAGAAGGTCATAAAGTGGTAGTGGTATCCAGCGGTGACCCTGGTGTATACGGTATGGCTGGACTTGTTATCGAATTGGCTAATAAAGTGGCAGAGGAAAAACGTCCTCCTGTACATATCGTACCAGGTTTAAGCGCTGTAAACATGGCAGCAGCTGTGTTAGGTGCTCCATTGATGCATGATTTTGCTGTTATTAGCTTGAGCGATTTGATGACACCATGGGATTTAATCAAAAAACGTGCTGCCCTATGTGCAGAAGGTGATATGGTTATCGCTTTATACAACCCACGCAGTAAAAAACGTGTCACACATTTAGATGAAGTACGTGAACTAGTATTGCAACATCGTGACCCTAAAACGCCAGTAGGCATTGTCCAAAAAGCCGGCCGTGCAGGTCAACATATCATCATTTCTGATTTAGAGCATTTCCACAAAGAAGAAATCGATATGCAAACATTAGTTATCATTGGTAACAGCCAAACGTATGTGGAAAATGGTAAAATCATTACACCACGAGGATATAAACTGTGATCTGGGTTATAGCGGGTACGCTAGATGGCCGTAACCTAGCAGTAGCAGTGCAAGAGCATACAGGCTTACCAGTGTTGGTGTCCGTAGTAAGCCAGTATGGGGCACAATTAGCATCCCATCCAGGTATTGAAGTCCATGAAGGACGCTTAAATTTAGAGGAGATGAAAGCTCTCATTCAAAATAAAGGCATAACGATGCTTATTGATGCGAGCCATCCCTATGCGGCGATTGTGACTGCCACAGCTCGCGAAGCCGCAGCAGATATGGAAATTCCTTTTATTCGATTTGAACGGAAAGAAGTGCCATTGCCAGAGTATGATAAATTACATCATGTGAGTAATGAAGAAGAGGCAGCTATTTTAGCAGGTGAACTAGGTAAGGTGGTATATCTTACAACAGGTAGTAAGACGATGCATATTTTTGCCAAGTCCGAAGCTCTACAAGATAAAGAAGTATGGACCCGTGTATTACCGACGGCGGAAGTGCTACAAATGATGGAAGACTTAGGTGTATCACCTAAGCATACCATTGCTATGCAAGGACCATTCTCTTATGAAATGAATAAGGTGATGTTCCAAGATACTAAAGCAGAAGTAGTTGTGATGAAAAACTCTGGCCTTGTAGGAGGTTCAGATACAAAATTACAAGCTGCTATCGATTTAGATGTACATGTCATCGTCATCGATCGCCCAACACCGGCGAAAGGGGCAGTGACAATTTCAACAGTAGAAGAATTTAAAACCCTATGGGAGGATTACGATGGATTACATTAAAAACCCGAAAGCAATTGAAGATAAAAGTATGGAAATTATCTATCCTTATGTGAAAGATATGGGATTTACTGACGACGAAATTCGTGTAGTATCTCGTACGATTCATGCATCTGGTGACGTAGAATATGCGAAATTATTCCGTACTAGCGAAGGTGCTGTAGCAGCAGGTATTGCAGCTGTGAACAATGGCGCTCATGTGTACACTGACGTGGAAATGGTTCGCACGGGTATTTCTAAGCCAGCATTGAAACTTCACAACAGTGAAGCACATTGCTTAATTCGTGATGAAAAAGTAGCAGAAATGGCAAAAGAATTAGGCGTAACACGCTCTATTGCGGCTATGCGTACATTCGGTAAACAATTAGAAGGTCAAATCGTGGCGATCGGTAATGCACCGACTGCTTTATACGAAGTATTGCGCCTTGCCTTAGAAGAAGGTATTCGTCCTGCTTTGATCATCGGGATTCCAGTGGGCTTCGTAGGTGCTGCAGAATCTAAAGATTATTTAGCAGAAGTATCTCCAGTTCCTTATATTACGATTCAAGGTAACAAAGGTGGTAGTTCCATTGCTGCATCCGTTGTTAATGCATTGTTCTACACAGATGTAAAACGTAACGATATGTTATTTGTAGAAGGAAAAGAAAAGAAATAATGAATAGAACGAGTCAAACACGCAATGCATGGCGTATGTTTCTCGTTCTAGTGTTTGGGGCAGCAGCAATTGCTGCCCTAATCTTATCATTAGTATTTGGGTCCGCCCAGACTACATTGGCTCAAATTTGGTATACATTGTGGTCTCCCACTTTATCTGATACGAACTCACTAGTCATATGGAACATTCGCTTTCCGAGGAATATAGTAGCGGCCCTAGTAGGCTCAAATTTAGCCGTAGCAGGTGCTATCTTACAAGCAGTTATGAAAAATCCATTAGCAGATCCGCAAATCGTAGGGGTTTCTTCAGGTGCAGGATTAGCTGGTGTTATAGTATTGATTTTATTTCCCTACCTAGAATATGCCGTGCCTTTTATCGCCTTCATCGGCGCCTTGACGGCGGCTATTCTGGTGTATGCCCTAGCCTGGAAACAGGGTATACGTCCTAGCCGTATTATCTTGGCTGGTGTAGCCGTAGCAGCATTCCTAGGGTCCATGATATCTGCCTTACTCGTATTCTACGGAGATCGTGTACAAGGGGCTCTATTATGGATGGTAGGTGGTCTTGCTGCTCGTAGTTGGCCACAAGTGTATGTGTTAATTCCTTATACCATAGGGGGCTTAGTATTTGCATTCTTAGGGGCAAAACGATTGACCATACTCAGCTTAGGTGATGAAACAGCTCGTAGCTTAGGCTTATCCGTTGAAAAAACACGGTTTATGATGACCGCCGTGGCAGCATTGCTAGCAGCGAGTGCCGTATCAGTAGCGGGCTTGATTGGTTTCGTAGGGCTTATCATTCCTCATATCGCTCGCATGATGTTGGGCACAGATTATCGATTCCTCTTACCAGGGTCTGCCTTCTTAGGGGCTTTTGTACTAGTCATCAGTGATACAGTGGGACGCACATTGTTTAGTCCTATTGAAATTCCAGTAGGTATTATTATGGCCTTCTTTGGGGCTCCATTCTTTTTATACTTATTGAGGAGGGATGACTAATGAAATCTGTAATTTCTGTGAAAGATTGTCGTGTCTCCTTCGGTGAAAAAGAAGTCTTAAAGGGCATCGATTGGACAGTGTACGAAGGTGAAATCGCTACCTTAATTGGTCCTAATGGTTGTGGTAAAAGTACTTTGTTACATGCTATTACCAGCGCTATTAAAAGTACAGGAACTATCCACATTGCAGGGAAAGAGGCAAGAGACTATTCTAATAAAGAATTAGCTCGCTATATGGCATTCTTACCACAAGTACCATCAATCCCAAAAGATATGTTAGTAGAAGAACTCGTCAACTGTGGTCGATTCCCTTACCAATCTTGGTGGAAGCAACAAGGATCTCATGATAAAGAAGTGGTAGATGCTGCCTTAGAGGCTACGCAAGTGAGTCATTTGCGGAATCAACTAGTATCTTCCTTGTCAGGTGGAGAGCGGCAACGAGTATGGATTGCCATGGCATTAGCACAAGAGCCGAAGGTATTGATTTTAGATGAACCTACCACATATTTAGACATTAACCATCAGTTAGAGATTATGGAGTTACTGCAGGACTTAAATCGCCGTGAAGGGTTAACAGTTGTTATGGTTCTCCATGAATTGAACCAAGCCGCACAATATTCCCATCGGGTCGGTGTACTCTATCAAGGACAGATTTTGGCCGATGGATCACCAAAAGATGTGATGACAGAAGAATTACTAGAAAAAGTATTTGCTGTTAGAACAGACGTAGAAGTAGGGGAGTTTCCTTATATACGCATACAGGGGTTGTTGTAGTACTTGAGCAAAACTTTGCAAGAAATCTATAACTCTTTATATTGGCATAGTCATAACCATGGGCTATGCCGATTTTTTATGACTTGGGAGATGTACTGATGGTGTTAGTATATAAATCAATAATTGTATGATACAATAACGGTATATTAATGAGTAAAATTGATGAATAATTTTAATACTATCGAATATTTAGGGATTTGGGAGAAGTTAAATAGTCCAGAATTTACCCCCCCTCGAATTCGAGGGGTTTTAAATATGCAAGTGAAGCAGATATGTTAAATGTTTCCTTATTTGATAAATTGGCCACAATGCAATCCTCATTGAAAAAGGTTTAGAACAAAAAAAAGAATGATAGAACTTAGGATTCTATTTTTAAAATACGTGGTGAAAGATTAGGAATAGGGTAGAACGATAAATTTTTAAAGGAGTATATATGAATACAACAAAAGAATGGATTGAAAAATATGAAACAGTAAAACATTTATTAGTTGCCCCTATGAACTATGCAGAAGTTTTTGAAAAAAATGAAATTCATGGAAAAAAATTATTTGTTTTAGAAATGGGAGAAATCATATTTCCGACGGGAGAACTTTTGGTAAGAGATCCTTTGGTTTGGCTGAGTAGAGCAGAAAAACCTTATTTAACCAAAGTACCAAGAGGAAAGTATAGCATTGAAACTTTGGTAGTAAAAATCGAAGAAGAACACTATCGTTATGTACTTACAAGAGTAAAATTTAATGAAAATAAGCCAGTGATTTATTACGAAGCTTTAAAAGGTGATGAAAACCTAGAAGGTGTAGATAGTGAAAGTATTTTTGGATTTATGGTTGATACAGGATTGGCAACTATAGTTGATGTAGAAACAAGAGATAAATATTGTGATTTTGTAGAGAAGTGGTATAAAGAAAATACTGAAAAAAATATTTATAATGATTTTTTTGCAAAGGAATTTAAAGAAAATGCCATGAAATATCCAAAATTTCAAAGAGAAGATGGAGACTGGATAAACTTTAAAATTCCTAATACAGATTTATCAATTCCTATGATTCAGTCTGGTTTTGGAGATGGACAGTATCCTGTATATTTTGGGTATGATGAAAAGGGAAATCTTTGTGATATTGTTTTAGAGTATATACCGATAAATTAATTTCAAAGGGGGATATATGAACTATTTATTAAATAAAGAAGATTTTATTTTATATGAATCTAAGTTTTCCCGAAGAAACTGTAGAAAGTATTATCCCTACACTTGGAATTGATGCAGAAAATGGATAGATGTAACAAGTTAATTTATAGAATAAATAAAAAGTGTAATGAGGTAGAATATGGAAAAAATAAAACATGAATTTTTTGGAGAATTAGATTTAGTAAATGGATTAGACGATGGTATGGGATTTAGTAACGATGTTGTTGTATTGTGGGAAGAAGAGGTAAATGGAATTAATACAACACTTTGGTATGGTAAACCAGCTAAAATCACAACAGAATTATTAGATAATTTTACGAAATTTTTACAAAATTTTGGTGAATATAACAAAAAAGCTAGAAAAGTAATAGGAGAATATCTATTAGAAGATAATACATATATTACATTTCATAAAGAAGAATTAGAACTTGATTTACCAGAAGATGTAAATGAATTTGTACAATGTATGAAAGTTACGAATATTGGATTATGGACAGATGGAGAGAATGTAATGATTGTAGATTATATGATTTCTCCAGAAGAAAGTGATGAAATTTTAGCTGTTAAATTTGATGATAGTCTTGATATTATAGATATTTCTTGGGAAAGTTAAATTTTAAAAAGCAACAAGATAGCAAATTAAAATGCATGCTATACAGTATATAGGTTACTATATACGTTAGCATGCATTTTATCGCTTATAATTGTACTTTCACACCATAGATAATATTGACTAATTCAGCCATAGCCTCTGGTGTTTCCAAGCCTGGATTCAATAAGAACCATTGGGATGGTAAGAAAATAACTTTGTCGTTTTTCACAGCTTGTAATTGATTCCAAGCTGGGTTGCTAGTCATTTCTTTGGCAAAGGTTGCATTGATTTCATCCTTTTTACCCATGGTAACGACAAGGATTATATCAGGGTTGTCTACTGTTAATGTTTCTAAGGAATAAGGCACTGTTTTAGAAGTCACATTATCTTTCAAATGTTGTTCTACTACATTGGTAATGCCTAATTCACGAACCATAGACGCTGTGATTGCTAGTGGTGTTTCTGCTGTTACCGATTTACCGGTAGCACGTAATACAGCGATTTTGACAGGTTTATCTTTAGGGACAGCAGCTTTCACAGTATCGATTTTTTTATTGTAATCTTCGATGACAGATTTGGCCTTGTCTTCTGTATGGAAAATATTACCCAATAATGTTAATAATGGAATATTATCATTGATTCCATCATAGTTAATCAAAATAGATGGAATGTTATTGCTATCTAGTTGCCCTTTGAATTTTTCATGTTGGCTAGGTAAGCCTAATACTAAATCAGGATGTAGACCAACTAATTGTTCCATATTAGGATTGGCTGTATGGCCTATGCTTGGTAATGATTCAATTTCACTAGGTAACTTTTCGTTACTTTCAACACGAGCGATGGCTTTGCCACCTACAGCATAGATCATTTTAGAAATAGAGTTAGATAGGGCTACCACCTTGGATGGGTTAGCAGGAATTGTGTAGGACTGATCTTGGTAAGAGACAGTGCGAGTTGTTTCTGTTGTAGTAGGACCTGTTTTTGCGCATCCACCTAGTAACAAAGAAGTGGAAAGTAGAACAGCACTACAAATTTTTAAATATGTTTTCATTGTTTATTTCTTTCAAATAAGGGGATACGAAACGTATCCCCTTATGTTTTTAGTACTATAGTATTGTTGGTAAATTATTTTACTAATGCATCATATGCTTCGGAAGCACGTTCTGCAAAGATATCACGAATTTGTTGGTTTTCACCAGCACCATGGATGTAAGTATCTACAGTGAAACCTTCTTTCATAAGGATATTTTTGTGAGAATCAGGTTCGTCACCAGCCATATCGTTGTTTGCATGGTCACCAGCTACCATCATTAATGGCATTAATGTAACGTGTTTGATACCTTTTTCTTTCAATTGAGGGATTACTGTTTCAAGGTTTGGCCATCCTTCAACTGTGTAAAGATATGTATTTTGGAATCCCATGGAATCGATGCGATCTTGGATTACTGCATAGTACGCATTGGATGGATCTGGAGTACCATGAGCCATGATCAATACAGCAGAATCTTTTGTTTGGATCATAGGGAATTGGGAAGAGTATGCTTTTAATGCTTGTTCAATATCATCGCGTTGTTCTTCTTGGCCCATCCAGTACATTAAAGGTAAACCTAATGTCATTTTTTTGAAATCTTGTTTATGATGGTTGAATACAGCCCCAGCATAGTTATATTCCATACCTGGAATCATATTTAATGTTGTTAAAGCAACACGAGTGTATCCATCAGCTTTTAATTGGTCTAATGCTTCTTCTGGAGTAGGGTATGTAATGCCTTCTTTAGCTTTAATACGGTCGATAATGATATGAGATGTGAAAGCAGTCACTACTTTAACATTTGGATGCTGTGCTTTGATTTCATTGATTGTTGCATCAATTGTTTTTGCACGAGTATCTTTGAAAGTAGTACCAAAGGACATAACTACGATAGCATCTTTGTTTTCAGCGTTTTGCATCATTGGATTTTCGTAGGAACGAACACCAATGGAAGCTGCTTCTTGTAATGCTGGAGTTGCATTTTTTACTTCAGAGTTTAACATGTACGCCGCATCAGTAGATTGAGAAACGCCGAAAGCTGCAGTTACTGCTAATGCCGCAATCATAGCGCTTTTAGAAAAGAATTTCATAATAATTCTCCTTACCTAAAACTAGAATATACCCAAAAGCATGAATTTTTATTTCTCTATTCATACTTATGTATTATTATATTCCTACCTGTGATAAGTGTCAATGAAATATAAACATATAATCATGAAAGTTAGCTATAATCAAATGAAAAATCTTAGTACTTAGGGTATCAATGAGTATCAATAAAAATGAAGGGATACAAACAGGCCATTCACTCTCTGTTTAGACAGTAAACCACTATGATTTTATTGACTTAAAAAAATCACTGTGATAGACTTAACAAGTTATAAAATTATCAAGAACAATAAGAAGTCTGAGAACATAATAGAAAGGAAGACATAAGTATCTATGAAATCTATACATAATACAAAGAAAATAACAGCAATGACTGTT
The DNA here is from genome assembly GCA_963522415.1 of uncultured Veillonella sp. Lineage (GTDB taxonomy): Bacteria > Bacillota > Negativicutes > Veillonellales > Veillonellaceae > F0422. The sequence goes on from CAUQZV010000003.1 coordinate 33,060, forward strand.
ATCGTAGGGGCCATGACGGCACAAGTGATGGCAGCTGATACAGCCATTGTTGTTGGCGGTAGCGGTGCAAGTGCAACAGGTCACGTGGCATTGGCTGTGGGGGCTAATGCCAATGCATCAGGTAACCAAGGGGTGGCTATTGGTGCTAACTCCGCAGCTAGCGGTGGTAATGCGACGGCTCTTGGGTTAAATGCAACTGCAACACATACAGATGCACTGGCCATTGGTACAAAAGCAGAGGCAACGAATGTGAATACTACTGTAATAGGTGCGTATGCTGTATCTAGTGGAGATTATGGGGTGGCAGTGGGAGCCGATTCTTATGCGACAGGTAACCGTGCTATTTCTATTGGTGTAGCAATCAATGAGACAGAAAATAAACGATTTGGTGCTACCGGTGATCGCTCTATCAGTATTGGTAATGAAACACTGGCTTCTAGCACGCATACAACAGCTGTAGGAGATAGTGCTACAGCTACTAGTAATAGATCTGCTTCCTATGGGGCATTTGCAAATGCTACAGGAGTTCAATCTACTGCAGTGGGTCATGCATCCAATGCAAAAGCAAACCATAGCTCTGCCTTTGGTGATGCATCTATAGCGAGCGGTGAAACATCCGTAGCAGTTGGTTATGGTGCAAAAGCACAAGATGCAGAAACGATTGCAATTGGTTCTGGAGCGCAAACAAATGATAAAAATGCACGTGGTTCTATAGCGATTGGTAGAAGCTCTAATGCCCAAGCGGGATTATCTGTTGCGATCGGTGCCGATGCTAAAACAGAGTTAAAAAGCCCTATTAATATTCCCGATTTTTATGGCGCGACAGCTATCGGTACCGGTGCTAGTACAGGAGGTATAGGATCCACTGCGATTGGTAACCAAAGTCGAGCAAATACAGACATTGTGGGAGGAATTGTAAACTCTTACTCCACTGCGGTAGGTACATCAAGTATTTCTCAGGGGACTTATTCTTCTGCTTTAGGTACACACTCTAAAGCATTAGGCCATTATTCTATTTCCATTGGCATGCAGAAGGATAGAAAAGAGGGTACTGCGGGTGCACTTGGCTATGGGGCAGCCGCTATAGGCTTGTATGCAGCGGCAAATGGGATACAAAGTATTGCATTAGGACAAGAAAGTAAAGCAGATAAGAATCGAAGCATTGCTATCGGTTTGAGTACCATCACGGATGGTGTTGACTCTATTGCTATGGGGACTAAATCAATGTCTCATGCATCTAAAGGTGTGTCATTAGGAGCTGGTGCGACTAGTACAATTGAATCTTCCGTAGCATTAGGTGCATTATCTTCTACATCTGGTCAGGCTTTTACAGTGGGTTATGATCCAACTACAAAAGCGGCTATGGATATGAGTACAGTTGTAAAAGATGTAACAGCTTATGAGGCACAAAAAGCAATCATTAAAGAGGCGAATGAGACAATTGATACATCTAATGCCATACTTCGTACAGCTGAATATGATCGCATCTATGGAGCTACCTCTGAAATTCGCAATGCTGCAGATACTTTAACTGCAGAGCATCGAGGAAAGATTATTGATGCAGAGGCAAAAAAATTAGAGGCTATGGAGGCGATTAAAAATAATTTCCAAGGTGCTTCAGCGTGGGAAAGCTCATTAGGTGGAGTGTCCGTTGGTAATGCAGAGTTAGGATTAACTCGCCAAATTAATAATGTGGCGGCAGGTACATTAGATACAGATGCTGTTAATGTAGCCCAGTTAAAACGAGTGATTAATACAAGCATCAATAACACTATGGGTGACATTATGAACCAAACGAATACATTGGTGAATGGGGTACGTCAAGATGTACAGGCCCTTCGTAGTGAAAGTCGAGAAGGGGATGCTATGAATGCTGCCTTAGCAGCTTTAAAACCGGTGGCGTATAAATCGACAGAACCTACGCAAATTATGGCGGGTGTGGGACATAACTCTGGCAAAACAGGAGTGGCCCTAGGGGTAGCCCATTATACAGACGAAGGAACCATGTTTAATGCAGGCATTGCCTTTGCTGGCAAACAACGATCCTATAATGGAGGCGTTACTTTTAGAATTGGACATGGTAGTGACGATGTACCACAATATGCACCGCCTGCAACAATACAAGTACTTTCAGAAGAATTAGCACTAGAAAAATCTAATAGTGAAGTACAAGAGCGTCGTATGCAAGAACAAGAGGCAAAACTCAATCGTTTATTACAACAAAATGAACGATTGCAACAAGAGGTAGCGGCTTTAAAAATGTTGTTAAAATAATACAATAGAATGCAAATAGTAGTTATACTACTACAAAGGCTATAGACTGAAAGTATCAGCTATAGCCTTTTTGTACTAACCAATACACGGTAATATATTTGATTATATTACAATGAGAGTAGTGAATAGATATTAAACAGTGAGTAATATCACATAGCTTTACAATTCGTGAATCAAATGGAGCATTTGAAATCCATATGGAGTAGATGTGATATTTGATTAGGTCTATAATACAAATGATTTATATTATCAAATTTATTTATATTTATAGGAAGATGGTGGAATGCTATGCATTATTCTAAGCCGTATCAGAAACGTTTACTTACTGGTGCAGTCATGAGTTGGATGGCTTGTTCTTGGTATCTACTTGGTGGATTAGCACCTGTACAGGCAGAAGGATCTGTGTTTGTTACAGCAGACCGTGCACAAGAAGAAGCAAAATATAACTCTCAACAAGTGCAAATCATTACTAAAAAAGATATTGAACAAAAACAGGCTAAATCTGTGGAAGATATTGTATTTACACAAGCTGGTGTGAGTCGTACAGTGGACAGCATGGGTCGTGTCGGTGTATCGATTCGTGGTGCTGAACCTCGTCATACATTAATTCTTGTAGATGGACAGCCAGTGATGGGTGAATTTGCAAAGTACCAAGGTCAAGGTGATGAATTACAACGACTAGGTACAGAAAATGTTGAACGTATAGAAATTATCCAAGGCGCAGCCAGTGCAAAATATGGATCCGATGCCATTGGTGGTGTTATCAATGTCATCACGAATAAACCAAATAAAAATGCGAATATCCGCATCAATGGTGAAAGTATTCGTTCCCGTGGCGATCAAGGTTTGTTCCCATATAGTAACTTCTTTATGCGTGCTGACTCTGGACAACAAGGCAAATTACGTGTGAATATTCATGGTAGTAAACGTGATATCGTTCCTGTATATGCAGCGAGAGAAAGAAAAGAAGTTCCATTTGGTAATGCAGCTGTCAATGAACAATTTCCTAAAAATTCCTTAAGGTATTACGGAACAAACTCCAATTTAGGATTGTCTGCGATTTATGATGTGAATCAAAATAATTCGTTTACATTTACAACCGACCGTTATAACGAAGATTTAGAACGTTTTGTAAAACGTACAAACTCTGAAGATGAACCACAAGTTCATTACAAACGTGATTTAGATAGAAATAAAAGTAACCTTTCCTATGCAGGACAAGATGAAAAAAGCAATTGGAAGGTTGAATTAAACTATACTCGTACGAAAGAAGATGATGTAACCTTAACAAGCGAGTATGGTCGCAGTAATTATGAAGGTAAAAACACATTGAACTATGTGGACAATGTGGACCATAAACAATGGAGCTTTAATATCACTGGAGACACTCAAGCCAACGACAATCACTTACTTTCTTATGGTTTTGGATATACTACTGAAAGTGGCGAAGGTAGCCGTCTAAAAAGTGCACCTCATACATGGGTTAGAAATATTGATCCATGGGACTATGATAAAAGTTTAGCTGTAAAACATGGTAAACCAGAGAGTACAATCTATCGTCATTCTTTCAAAGAAAATGAAGAAGGCGTATTACGTTGGGATAAAGAAAAAGAGTGGTATGGTTATGATCATACAGATAAAACAAGTATACCAGAATTTACCTATGAAGATTTCAAAAACTATCTTGACCCAGAAGCAGGATTAGATCCAGCTGCATTCCATGGACTTGTGTATAACTCTGGATATACACCAAACAATATGGAATCCCGTAATCCAGAAGCATTGAAACGATTCAAGGCATTCAACGATAAATTAAATGAAATTCCGTACAATAAAGAACTGATTGCTAAATATGGCCCAGGTCATCAAGGAACTGAAACAATTGATGGGGTCAAACCACCTGTAATTAATAAAGATTATTTAGCTTTATTCTATTACATGGAAGATCCGTCTTTCAAAATTGTACGACCTCAATTTAATGGCGGTCATTTCAAAGATGAATACAATAAACGCATTAACCAGCAAACCATGGGTAGTGCAAGATTACGGAAACAGCACTTCTTCTTGCAAGACACATGGCAAATCAACAAGGATACTCTGTTACAACCAATTGTACGTTTAGATCATAGTGATTTATTCGGATCTCATATGACGTTCAATATGGGGGTTACACACAATGTAGGTGGCAATGCCCATCGTCGCTTGAAAGCCAATGTTGGTACTAGTTATACAGAGCCAGGTATGGGTGAATTATACTATAACTGGGAAATGTTTGGACCTACGGTAACGAATGTGGCTCCATTGTCTGGTGGACGTGCTCGTTTAGGTTGGTATTGGATTGGCAACCCAACATTAAAACCTGAAAAGTCGAAAAATATAGATATTTCCTTTGAAGGAGAAAATAAAAATACCTATATGAAATTGACGGCTTTCCGCAATCAAATTCGCAACTATATGACCATTGCCAATACTGGACATTTAATGGATTTCTATCCATATCTTGATGAAAGTACTTATTTTGGTGCTACAAAATATGCTCATGCTCCAGATATGCTTTATACATTCCGCAACATTGGTAAAGCCCGTGTCAACGGTGTTGAACTAGAAGTGAAACAACGGTTAAATGACCATGCAAAATTGAAAGTAGGGTATACATATTTAGATGCAGTGAATAAAACAAATCCAGATATGCCAAAACGATTGTTGGACAAACCGATGCATAAACTCGACTTAGGCTTGGAATTAGAAGATAAAGTAAGTGGTTGGAGTGGCAATATTTGGACAGATTACTACTATGGTATGCTCGATAGTAACTCTGTTGCTGGTGGTGGTAACTATATTACATCGCAAGTAAATCCAGAAAATAATGATAAATCTATTATCACGTACGAGTTCAATACGAAAAAAACAGCAGATATGTACAAGAAGAAAACCTATGGTATTTGGAATATGATTGTACAGAAAAAAATCGATAAAGATTCCCTTGTATACTTTGGCATGAACAATGTATTCAACCATCGTGATGATGATCGTGCTCTACAAGGACGTCAGTTCCGATTTGGTATGAACTTAAAATTTGGTTCCGATGGTTCTAGTACTTCCAAACATACAGATACTAAGGCTGTAGCAATGAATGGAAGAACTCCAATCACTGAAGTTTCTGTATCGAAAGCTCAAGAAGCTCTAACGCCGTCAGTATTAGAATCTCAATTTGACCAAAGTCGAGAAAAAGGTGCTACTGTAGTGGGAGATATCCGCTTTGGTGGTGATAGTCATTTAGGTAGTGATCGACCAGCAAACCGTGTGACAGCAGTAAGTTCAATTAGTGATGGAGCATTGAAAAATTTACAAGATAAAAATGAACATGGCTTCCATAGTCGTTTACGCTTAGGTGTGGATGCTCGTGTGGGCGATCATACAAATGTAAAAGTAGTAGCTACAGCACAAGGTCAAGAAGGCGTCGATGCATCGCATGTCACAACAGGGTCTAAAGGACTTTCTCATAGCCGTTTAGAAACAATAGATGTTACAAACCATCGTGCTAAATGGGACTTCAGTGTCGGTCGATTGACTGAGAAATTTGGTATGACCGGATACTGGTTTAATAAGGAGTTTGATGGACTACGTAGTGTTTGGACTAGTGATAAAGACCAATTGCGTATTGGTTACGGTGACTTCCGTCATAGTACAGGTATTGAAGATTCTGCATATACCCATGCAATTTTCACTAAATTCAAACGACCTCCAACTGTGGATGAATTCGTAGGAACAACCTTTGATTACACGGGTCTTTCTGAAGAAGAGAAAAAATTAGTAGGTGGTGCAAAAGTTGAAAAAGTCGTGAAAGATGCACCAAATACAATTAATTTCTATCAACAGTTAAAAGCGTTGCAAGGTGATTACAAATCGCTAAGTGACAAAAAAGAAGAGTTTGCTAGTGAAATTGCTACCTTGAAAGATGAAATGGACAATGAATACATTGCTGATACTCCTGAAAAGAAAGAGCAATATAGAAAAGATATTGAGGCGAAAACAAAAGAACTTGAAGAAGTTACTACGAAACTAGACGCCAACATCGAGGCCCAATATGGTGTCGTTGCTCGTATGCAAGAGCTTGCTGTAAAAGCTTATGGACATGATAAAGGATTTAAGAAATATAATGTAGCTAAAAAAGTAGATGAAGAAATTACGATTCCGATTAAACTGCCGGATATAGAGTTTAGATATACTGGTACTGTGATTACTCATGATGAGGATGAAGATACAGATTACGAAGATCCAGTGGATTCTGATAAATTCAATACAAAACCTAAGGCTAATCCAAGTGGGGCAAACTTAGATAATCCACTCTTCAAATTGAAAGTGAAAGACCTAGCTGTATTAGGTAAAGATAGAAAAGAATATCTCAAAAAATGGTTTGAAACTAATAAAGAAGAAATCATTAAAGCCTATAAAGCACGGGCTATGGAATTGGCGAAACTTTCTGTAGGCGAACATGGTACGGTAAAAGAAGTTACCTTTAAAGAAGAAAACTTGGCAAAAGCAGGAGATGCTCTCTATGAAATGAATTATTTAAATGTAGGTACTCCTGGGGAATCTTCCATTGCTAAAACATATCAATCTGGTATGTATCCATACCTTGTGGCCCGCTATTTCAATGAAATTGTAGGTGCCTTAGAAGCGACTGATGGTCATAGTAAATTGCCAAGGGAAGCATTTATTCCATACACAGGCGCCATTATTCCGGCGGAAGGCATTGTGTTACAACGAGATGTGATTCCTCCAATTAAACGTGCGGGCTATGTACAGTTACGCCATATGGTAGGTAAACAATTAGGTCTTACTGCTTGGTACTTGCGTTCTATGGGCAATGATACAAACACAGTACAATTTGCTAGTGGCTTAGGAACTTCTAGCACTACATTCAAAGGAGTGGCTAATGTAATCGGTATTGGGGCAAAATATAGTACAGGTAATGCATCTGTATCCTTTGACTATGGTCAAAACAGAACTGACTTTGGTCGATTTATGAATGGACGCACCGTGTATAACTATGTTCCAGGTAGTATCAACTTTACACCAACTGGCCGTGCTATGGGTGGAAATCCAAGCTTCTGGGTAGTACGTTTTGATATTGGTCAATCCGACTATAAACGTGTAGGTAGTTGGAATGGTTTTATCGATTATAAACGATTTGATCATGGCTCATTCTTTGGTGGTAATGGCAGTGGTTCTGTGCCAGATCGTTACCTAGACGGCATTAGTAGCTTTACTGTAGGTGGTGGTTACGTGCCTCGTAAGGATTTCTTACTAGAAGCATTCTACACATTTGATGCAAAAGCGACTGGACAACGTGATACATTGTATGGTGGAGAAAACTTTAAACTAGGAAATTATACAAGAATTCAAGGAACATATAAATTCTAATACTATCTTATTCAATACATCTATGATGTAATGTAAAAGATTATTTTTGATGCCTAATGAGTGCGTATCTAGTACTCATTAGGCATTTTATGTATTGACACTCATGTGATTTTAAAATAGGAAAGACTATAATACGCTTTAATGGATCACCTTAAAAGCGTATGTAATGGTTATACGTATATAGGTAGACTTATATGTACCCTTTGTTGGGCGATAAACATATATGCTAATAAACCTAATTTATATACGTAGTACATTGTAAAAATGAGAAATATTTACAAAAAATATAACTAAATGGGCTAATTGAAAACATTTCGGAGTGGATTTGATAGATAAATTAGTATAAAATAGAAGAAAAATGATATTTTTTGTCATTTGTGTTATTGTTTGTGTAAATTTTTTTGTATGTAGGAGTAGATTGCAATGACGATAAATCGTAGAAAGCAGCAAAAATACTTCATGCTATCATGTGCGATTGCTACATGGATGGCACTACCAGGTTTAATGTATTCTAACTCAGTACAAGCTGAGGGGTCTGTATATGTTACAGCTGATAGAGCTCATGAAGAGGCTAAATATAACTCACAACAAGTGAGCATTATTACTAAAAAGGATATTGAACAAAAACAAGCTAAATCAGTAGAAGATATCATTTTCACTGAAAGTGGCGTATCAAAAACTGTAGACTCTATGGGTCGTGTAGGTGTGTCTATTCGTGGTGCAGAAGCTCGTCATACCTTAATCTTAGTAGATGGACAAGCCGTATTAGGCGACTTGGCTAAGTTCAGTGGTGCAGCTGATGAAGTAATGCGCTTAGGCACTGAAAACGTAGAACGTATTGAAATTGTACAAGGTTCTGCCAGTGCTAAATATGGTTCTGATGCTATTGGTGGTGTTGTGAATATCATCACTAAAAAAGCGGCTAAAAAACCAACCATTCAGATCAATGGTGAAGGCTCTCGTGCAAAAGGTGGAGAAACTGGCTATGGTAATACTAATTTCTTCTTGCGCGCTGATTCTGGACAAATGGGTAAAGTTCGTGTAGCCATCTCCGGTAGTAAACGAGATGTAATGCCTGTACTTGGCACAAGAGCGCGTAGAGATACGGGTGATAAGTTAGAGGGCGATTTTAAACCTAATGCCTTACGTTATTATGGTAATACAGATGATGTAGGGTTTAATGCTACCTATGATATTAGTAAAAATCATAACATCCAATTACGTTTGGATCGTTTTACGGAAGATTTAGTTCGTGATGTTAAGAATACAACCTCTCCAATGGAACCACAACGTCATTTTAAGCGTGATACAAACCGTAATACACTGAATGCAATTTGGAATGGTAGAAGTGGCGTGAGTGATTGGAAATTAGAGATAAATCACTCAAGAATTAATGAAAATGATGTATCTTTAGTTAACTATGCAGGCCGTTCAAAATATGAAGGTAAAAACGAATTAAAGTATATTGATGACGTCGATCATAGACAGACCGATATACGTTTTAACGCCAATACTGCTATTGGAGAAAAGCATACATTAAGCTGGGGACTTGCACAAACTCATGAAAGTGGGTCAGGAAGTCGATTAAAAAACTCACCGAATACAAGGTCTAGAAGTATTGATCCATGGAATTATTCAAAAGATCTACTAGTTTCTGGAGTAGATAGATTACAACGTAAGCCTGGTGATAATAGTTTACGTGTTTGGTCTCATGTACATGATTTTAAAATTTCATTTGATAAAGACCATCGACCATATTATGATCAAAATTATGAATATTATGGTGCAACAAATCCTAGTGAAATTCCACCAATTACTTATGAAGAGTTTATCGATAAAAAAATGGATAGTATAGGATATATGAGTTTCGATAAATACGATCCTAACTATTTAAAATATAATGGTGTCGATGAAAAATTGTGGAATAGAATCGTTGAATTAGATAAACGATTACGAGCAGAAAATAAAGGTAGTGATTATGCTAACAGATCGTCACTGTGGAAAGAATATTTTACCAGTGGAGAAAGTTTAGATCCAAGTACACATGCAGTTGCGCCTAAGCTAAATGGAGTTAAGTTCTTAGATAAGTATAGAGAACGGGATCAACATGTAACGGAAGGTGAAGGATCAATAAAAAAACAAAATATGTATTTGGCTGATGCATGGCAAGTAAACAAAGATTTAATCGTGCAACCAACAGTGCGTATTGATAAAAGTAGCCTTTTTGGAAGCCACTTATCTTGGAATATGGGAGCTACCTATAATGTGAATTCTAACCCTCATCGTCGTTTAAAAGCTAATATAGGTACAGGTTATGCTGAACCAGGAATGGGTGAACTTTGGTATAGTTGGCAGATGTTTGACTCCACTCCTTTAGCTGTTGGATATGCTAAAATGGGATGGTATTGGATTGGTAATGATAAATTAAAACCTGAAACTTCAAAAAATATTGATTTAAGTTTTGAAGGAGAAGGGAAAAATGATTATGCTAGAGTAGGTATTTTCCAAAATCGTATCCGAAATTATATGAGCGTTTATTTTACGGGTAGCTTGATTGACTGGGCTCCTCGTCTTTCTAAAGATGAGAAATGGATGCGTGCTCCAGATTTAGTATACAGTTTTAAAAATATAGGTAAAGCTGAAATTACTGGATTACAATTAGAGTGGAGACATAAATTCGGTAATCATTGGAGTACAAGATTTGGTTGGACTCGATTACAAGCATTAAATAAATCTGACTCTAAAATGCCTCGCCATTTATTAGATCGTCCTACTAATAAAATTGATTTCGGTATTACTTATGAAACGCAAAAATGGAATGCTCAAGTATGGGCAGACTATTACCATAAAATGCTAGATAGCAATACCTTAGCTGGAAAATCTAATTACTGGAATGGATCGATTGATTCTGATAGCAGTATTTATAATACTAGAAATATTTATGAAGAAAAATCATATGGCATTTGGAATGCTATGGTGCAGCGAAAATTCGATAAAGAATCTATTATTTATTTTGGTATTAATAATATCTTTAATCATCGCGATGATGACAGAGCAACGCAGTCTCGTGTTTACAGATTTGGGGTAAACTTTAAATTTGGCGCTAGCGGTGAAAGTAAAGCTAATACATCTCAAGTACAGGGTCAAATAAATAGTATGAATGCTACGAATGCTATTGTAAAACCAAAAGTAGAAAAAGAATTATCTACAGTACATGGAGATGATATGGGTCGTGAACATCAATTCTTAGAAAGACCTTTTGATTCGAAAAAAGAAAAAGGAACTAAGTTTATTGGTGACTATCGTACTCGATTAATGGCACATGATGGATCAGAGCATGCACAATCGTTATATACAAGTACAGCACATGTTGATACTGCCACTTATAATTTTAAAGATAATGCTGAGCATGGATTAGAACAACGTATACGTTTTGGTGTAGATGCAAGAATTAATGGTAATACAAATGTAAAGGTTCTTGCTAGTGCAAGTGGTACGCATTCTATTGATACAGCGAACACAACAATTAACTCTAAAGGATTAAATAAACAACGCCTAGAAAACCTAGATGTTACTCATTCTGGTGGACATTGGGACTTCTCGATTGGTCGTTTATCTGAATCCATGGGTACCACAGGATACTGGTTTAATAAAACCTTTGATGGAGTTCGTGCCGTATGGACGGATCAAAGAAGCCAATTCCGTACAGGTATTGGGTCCTTTAAATCAAGTACGGGTATTACAGATTCTGCATATAACCATAGTGAATATGATACATTCTATAGAGCACCTACTATGGAAGAGTTTATTGGTCTAAACTCATCTTTATTTGGTGATACAGACGGTAAGATGTATAAAAACATTTATGATAAACAGGGAACTCCAGTTCCAGAGGTTGATGGTAAAAAGGTACCTAGCGAAGGTTCACCAATGGATATTTATCGTAAACAATTCAAAGGTAAAAATGATAATCTTTACTTCATGGAACAGTTAAGTGAAGTAGATAACGATATGCCAAATGCCACTACTGAAGAAAAAAATGCCAAAAAAATAGAGATTATTCGCCATATGGCTGAAATTGTTAATAAAGCATACCCAGAGTTAATCAAAGATAAGAATGTATCGTACAAAACAGAAAAAGAAGCCGATACAGTTAACGTAATCTATGAAGTAGCAGATGAGAATGGTCATAAAGCGTTGTTAAAAGCAGCAATTAAACGTTATGATCCTTATATTGGTGATCCTAGTAAAATGAAACCAGAATTGGTAGATTTGTTAGTTAAAGAGAAAGAAAAGGTTAATGCTAAGTTTGCAAAACCGTTGTCTGATGTTGAACAATTAGATCCTAATTATATTGAAAAACATAAAGATGAGCTAACTGAAGGGTATAAAGCTGTTGCAGATTGGGTAGCAAAGGCAACTTGGTATGATGATTTTTATTATGATAAAAATACAAAAACACATTCATTTAATAAAAAAGGCGAATATAGTGGATTTGCATATAAATTGTATAAAGTAAATGACCAAGGCGAGTATGTAGAATTATCTGAAGATGAACAATCTAAATTTACCAACCCTATATCAGAATACAAATTTAATGGGGTTAAAAAGATATTTAAAGAGGAGTTTAGTTGGACAGACTTTAAAAATGTTCAAAGTGATGTAGATGTAGTAAAAGAGCTAAAATTAGCTAACTTTGATACGCTAGAAGAAGCATATCATGCTCAAGGTGAAATTCCAGTTATTGCAAAAGCATATTTGGAATCTCTGAAACAAGCTATTGAAGACTCAGAAACCGGAAATACATTACCTAGAGAAGCGCTAGAACGTGTCATCGGTAAACCAATTAAGGTAACAGGTTTAAAATTACAAAGAGATACAATCCCTGCTATTGATAGAGCGATTTTTGCTCAATATAAAACGAAGGTTAATTCAAGATTAGGTTTACAGCTTTGGTTCTTACATTCTATTAATGACAAAAATTATGATTTTAGAGCAGGAAGAGCAGAAACTAAAGAAGTAACTCATCGAATTTTTAAAGGAAATAAAAAAGATTCTACAGGCTATTATGATGCCTATCCAATTACTCCAATCTATGAGGATGCAACCTTTAAGGAAAATGTATTATCTAATGATGTATTTAAGTCAAACAAATTGGCTAATGTGTTCTCTATCGGATTACAGTACCAGTTGGGTAATTCTGCCTTATTATCTGTAGATTATGGTCAAAACAGAACTAATTTTGGTCGCTACATGAATGGTCAAACAAACTACGAACACACACCAGGTACGGCTGACTTTAGATTGAAAGGTCACTCCATGGGTGGTACACCACACTTCTGGACAGCTCGTCTCGACATTGGTCAATCTGACTATACTAGACCTGGTAGCTGGAATGCCTTCATGGATTACAAATACTTCGCTCATGGTTCCTTCTTCGGTGGTAATGGCACAGGAGCTGTACCTGATCGTTACTTAGATGGTATCCGTAGCTTTACATTGGGTGGTGGCTATGTTCCTCGCAAAGATTTCTTGGTAGAAGCGTTCTACACATTCGATGCAAAAGGTATTGGACAACGTGATACTTTATACGGCGGAGAAAACTTTAAATTAGGTAACTATACTCGTATCCAAGGTACGTACAAGTTCTAAGATAAAGGAATAGAAATCTTATAGATGTTGGACTATGCCTGTGTATAACTACATAGGAAGATGGACTGGTATTCAGTACATAATGATATACTATAGAGGATAGTTAACGATGCAAGTTAGCTATCCTCTATTACCATGTTCTGTGCAAAAGTAGGGGAACATAGGACTGTAATCTATCTAGTGGCAAGGAATATTCTCTGCGTATCCTAAATTACATTGAGATACAACGACTACATTGCTATAAAAGATTACATTGAGAAGCAAAGATTGTCTGTTATAGAACAAAAAATGCATTGGAATGGAAAAAGCAATTTATTTTAATCAATGATTGCATTGGAATGCAAACTTAGGTCAAATGATAGTGAAGATTGCATCCTGATGTATTTTTGTGATATAACAAGATATTCTATAAGAGAATACAAAAACGTGCTGGAATGGCTGATAGAATAGGTATTTTTAAAATATTTTGTTGATGAAATGATAATAAAATGAGATAATACACATATAGATTGTAAGTTATAAGAAGGAGGTATTTATGGCAATGTCAAGTTTTTTAACAGAGTTTAAGTTTGATAAAACGGCAACAAATAAAATTTCTAAAATATTTGATGAAAATAAAAAATTGAATATTCCTTCGGATTTTGAGGTTGAACGCATAAGCAAAGAGGATATTCCAAAATTTTTAAACATGGAGGAATAAATGAAATATAAGCTTCTACAGTTGTGTGATATTTTATCTAATAAAAATGTATGCGAGAATCTGTTTAATAGATTTTCGTGTCCCATTAATGCTGATGTGGAAAATTTTTTGAAAGATAAAGCTGTTGAATATGAAAGAAAAAATTTGTCTCGTACATATTTTGTTTTCTATGATGATGGTGACACACATATATTAGTGGGATATTTTTCATTAGCTTTAATTACTATAGATGTGTCGTCTAATGTTTTTCGTAGTGTTATTAGAAAGATTTCTGGTAACGAAGGGAAAAAACAGTGCGTGGTTTTATTGCTTGGACAGTTAGGAAAGAATCAAAAAGCTGGTATTCATAGAAAAAAACTAATAACTGGAAAACAATTACTAGGTATAGCTCAAAATATTATAAGGGATATTCAATATAAAATCGGCGGAAGAACATTATTAGTAGAATGCAAAGATTGTAGTGCTTTACGTAATTTTTATGAAGAATGTGGATTTAAACTGGTTAATAAAAGTTTAAATGAAGATTTGCTTAGATATTTTATATCTATTTAAGAAGATTGAGAAAATATGATGATATACAGGCTGATTTGTGTATCATCATTTTTTGTAGTTAATCTTGAGAATCAGAATAAAAACATACTACCTGAATTGAAATAATGCTTATCTCGTGGTGGCATTAATTATCATAAATAAATGTTTCAGAATATGTATAATATAGGGGTGACAAGTGAAAGAAACAGTAACAAAAGAAGTACAAGAATCAACAGGTGTGATTCGTTATATTTGGATTGTATTAGGAGCTATTAGCTTTGGTTTAGGTTCGTTGGGAATTGTATTACCTTTATTGCCAACGGTACCATTTTATTTATTCGCTGTATTTTGTTTTGCTAGAGGTTCTAAACGGTTCTATGAGAAGTTTGTAAACTCTAAGCTTTATGCAAACTACGTAGAACCGTTTAAGAATAAAAGTGGTATGCCACTGCGCACTAAAATTAATATTTTAGTGTCTGTGTCGATTCTATTAGGTGTTGGTGCGTATGGTATGCGTAATATGCTTGTAGCATTGTATATTATGGGAGCCGTGTGGATAGGCCATGTCATAGCCCTTGCGTTTATAGTGAAAACAGCACCAGCTGAACCTAAAGTAAAGCAATAGTTGTTTCAATGGTAGTGCATGTTTATATACTACAGAATATGATGTGACCATACAGATAGAATATTTATATTAGCCAAGTCATGAATGAACTCGTATCGTGATTTGGCTTTTATTGTGTTATGCTTATGTGGTATAGTAGTAACCATAAAGATGTCTAAGGATAACCTAGCCATTGGGTATATTGATAGAAGTTATTTTACAGGATCTTTAGTTACCATACATAGTGAGTATGACAATCTATTCGTTAAGAATGATTAGACATGCTAGATATCATATGATCTGACTGTGAAAATAAATAATGGTAGCACTATATGGATGTGTATATATATAGATTATAATTAGGAGCGGAATACTATGAAATCAAAACAACAACAAGGCCCTATACAAGGAGATCGATGTGCCATCTGCGTTCCTATTGTAGGTCCAACGATAAAAGATATATTTTCACAGGTGCAAGAGGCAGCGCAAGCGAAGGTGGACCTTATCGAGTTGCGTCCAGATATGTGGATGAAGGATTCCCATATATCTGAAGAAGAGTACATACCCACAATAGTAAATTTGGTAGAAGAAGTGCATTCTAAATATGAAAAGATGCCTATGTTGTTTACGTGGCGTACCTTAGCTGAGGGCGGAGAAACGTCCTTAAGTAACGAGAATTACGGTAACCTATTACAAGCAATTGTGGATCAAAATGTAGTAGATGCTGTGGATGTGGAATTATTTGCCTATACAGATACAATTGGTCAAATTATAAAAGAAGCACATCATCAAGGGTTACAAACGGTGATGAGTTATCATAATTTTCTAAGTACGCCAAAAGTAAAAAGACTACATATCTATGCAGAGCGTATGATATCAGCAGGAGCCGCAGTGATTAAGTTTGCCTTGATGCCAACAACAAATGAAGATGTACTTTCAGTGCTACAATTTACAAAGGAGTTAACTGAACGGTACCCACAATTGCCACGGATTACTATGTCTATGGGAAAATTAGGGCAGATGACACGGACTTGCGGCCCTGTGTTTGGAAATTGTTTGACCTTTGGTACACTGGGACAAGCATCAGCACCTGGACAGGTAAAGGTGGCGGTTTTAAAGCAACTTGTATAAGGCAAAAATCAATATGATAGTAAAATTGTTTTATAATTACTATACTATGGCATCAAGAAGATTATTTTCTGCTGTTATGCATGGTAAGGAGTAGATATTGAGATTATTCATTTTCATGCGGAGTAGTTACGTAGCTATAGGGAACACTTATGCGATTATTCGCTTTTATGCTTAGTAGATATATATCTATAGGGAGTATCTATAGGTGATATAGGATATTCCTATAAAAAATATAGAAAAAATGTTAACATTCAGTAGACAAATGTATCTTTGTATGATAATATTTGATACATAATTTAATACTCGCCTACGAAACCGATGAGGTGGAGATAAAAATAGAACGTGCACTTCCAGAGAGTGGGGGTAGCTGAGAGCCCCGCAGAACGCAGTCTATTAAATGGACCACCGAGGGTATGGGGAACGGACGATTGTCCTAGTATAGCATAACGTGTCATGAGCGTTAATCGTGAGGGATATGATAGTATCCTGCAAAGGGGAATGCATGCATTCAAACAAGGTGGTACCGCGATTTATATGAGTCTTTCTGCGCAGTAGTGCAGTTATTTGGCATATGAACTCGTCCTTGACGTATAGTCTAGGGCGAGTTTTTTTATTGCAGGAGGATTTATGAAACCATCATTAGAAACAGTGAAACAATTGGGACAGGGATTTGATATCGTACCGGTCTATGTAGAATTATTATCGGATATTCGTACACCTATTTCTGTACTGAAAGCATTAAAAAAAGTGAGCGCTCATACATTCTTATTGGAAAGTGCAGATAACACCCATCACTGGGGGCGATATTCTTTTTTAGGTTATAATCCATTGTTAGAAGTAACATGCAAAAACCATACTATGACGATTAAAGGAGATGTGACACGTACGTTTACATGTCATAATCCAGCGGAAGAGATTAGAAATATATTGAGTCAATATAAAAGCCCTAGAGTAGAAGAATTGCCAACTTTTACAGGTGGATTTGTGGGATACTTCGCCTATGAATACATTCGTTACATTGAGCCTACCTTAGATCAACATATTAGTGATACAGATACTAGTATGGTAAACGATGTAGATCTTATGCTCTTCGATAAAGTCATTGCTATCGACCATTATAGAAATAAAATCTACATCATCGGTCATGTGCGCACAGACGATATAGAACGGAATTATGAGCGAACTCAATTAGAACTACAAGCCTTGTCAGACTTGGTGAAAGATGGTGAAGAAGCAGACATCGAACGTGGTGTACTGGAAAGTGAATTCACCTCTGAGTTTACGTCCGAAGAATACCAAGAGGTGGTGCGAAAAACAAAATATTATATAACGGAAGGAGATATCTTCCAAGCCGTCGTTTCCAATCGTAGAGAAGCGAAGTTCAAGGGCAGTTTACTCAATGCGTATCGTGTACTAAGAACGATGAATCCATCGCCATATATGTTCTATATGAGTGGTAAATCTGTAGAATTAACGGGTGCATCTCCAGAAACACTGGTGAAATTACAAGGTAGAAGCGTTTATACATTCCCGATTGCAGGCACATTACCACGGGGCAAGAATGAAGAGGAAGATAGAGCGCAAGAGGCTAAGTTAAGTAAAGATGAAAAAGAATTGGCAGAGCATAATATGTTAGTCGATTTAGGGCGTAACGACATTGGTAAAGTTTGTGAGTTTGGTTCCGTCCAAGTAGAAGCGTTACATCAACTTCAACGATTTTCTCATGTTATCCATTTAACAAGTACTGTGAAAGGAACTTTACGAGAAGAGTTTGATGCCTTAGATACTATTGGCGCTACCTTGCCGGCAGGAACTTTATCGGGAGCTCCCAAAATTCGAGCTATTCAGATTTTACAAGAATTAGAGAAAAGCCCACGTGGCGTTTACGGTGGTGCTGTAGGGTACTTAGATTTTTCTGGTAATATGGATGTGTGTATTGGCATTCGTATGGCGATGGCAAAAGAGGGTCGTGTCTTTGTTCGGTCTGGTGGTGGCATTGTGCGAGATAGTGTACCAGTAAATGAGTACAATGAAACTATCCATAAAGCACAATCTATGGTGACAGCCATCACATTGGCGCAGGAGGTGTAACATGGTATTACTCATCGATCATTATGATAGTTTTTCGTTCAATATATATCAATTAATCGGTTCTTTAGTGAAAGACATTAAAGTCATCCGCAGCGACGAAATGACAGTGAAAGAGATTCGAGAGCTTGCACCAGACTGTGTCATCCTTTCACCAGGAACGGGACGACCAAAGGATGCAGGTGTGTACGAAGAATTGCTAGAAACATGCCAAGGTGAGTTTCCTATTTTAGGCATCTGCTTGGGTCACCAGGCTATGGGCGAAGTGTTTGGAGCTACCGTAGGGTATGCAAAAGAAGTGATGCACGGTAAACAAAGTGTGGCGACCCAATGTTATTCATCCA
The DNA here is from genome assembly GCA_963522415.1 of uncultured Veillonella sp. Lineage (GTDB taxonomy): Bacteria > Bacillota > Negativicutes > Veillonellales > Veillonellaceae > F0422. The sequence goes on from CAUQZV010000003.1 coordinate 51,811, forward strand.
TATTATGGAAAGATATTCCTCAAGAATTCCCAGTAGCACGGTATCATTCCTTAGCAGTGCTAGATGATACATTAGGAGATGAACTAGTGGTAACAGCTCGTACAGCAGATGGAGAAATTATGGCCATGGAACATAGAACGCACCCAATGTATGGGGTACAATTCCATCCAGAATCTATTTTGACACCGCAGGGAACGCAAATGGTTAAGAATTTCCTGGAATACCATAAGATTATATAAGGGAGAGATAGAGTATGATTCAACAAGCAATACGCCTCGTCACAGAAGGACAAGATATGCCCTATGAAGTGGCAAAAGCAACGATGAATGCGATTATGAGTGGAGACGTACAGGAAGTGCCTATGGCAGCTTTCTTAGGAGGCTTACAAGCGAAAGGACCTAGCGTGACAGAGATTACAGCCTTTGCAGAAGTGATGCGAGAAAAAGCTGGCTCTGTACCACATGACACTACCGTGGTAGAAATCGTAGGTACTGGTGGAGATGGTAGTAGTACTTTCAACATTTCTACCACATCTGCCATCCTATTAGCTGCAGCAGGGATTCCGATTGCTAAGCATGGTAACCGCAGCGTATCTAGTAAATGTGGTGCAGCTGATGTACTAGAAGCATTGGGCGTGAAACTAGAACTGAATGGAGAGCAAAATAAAAAGGTCTTAGAAGAAGCAAATATTTGCTTTATGTTTGCTCCTGTGTACCATGAAGCTATGAAATATGCTGGACCCGTACGAAAAGCTATGGGTGTTAGAACAGTATTTAATATTTTGGGGCCTTTGGCAAACCCTGCGGGTGCTACGGTAGAACTTATGGGTGTGTACGATCGGTCCTTAGTGGAACCATTGGCACAGGTCTTGTCTAACTTAGGTGTGCATCGTGGTGCCGTGGTGTATGGTAGTGAAGGACTTGATGAAATTACTGCTACAGGTACTACGACAGTATGTGAAATTGACCATGGCGAGTTCAAGACCTATGAATTAGATCCTAAGAATTACGGATTTAATTATGCTGAACCAGATGAACTAGTAGGTGGTGATGCACAGGTGAATGCTAAGATTACACGTACTTTACTAGAAGGAAAGGATAGAAGTGGTCGTGCTACTGCAGTGATACTTAATGCGGGTATGGCGTACTATTTAGCCAAAGAGGGAGATGTAACCTTAGAGAATGCTTTTAAAACGGTGCAAGAGTTATTATATTCTGGTGCTGGAGCAAAGGCACTTTCAAAATTTGTAAAAGCATCACAAAATGCTTAATAGGCCGTGATTGTCAATATATTTATAAAGCGAGAGATATCCTTTAGGAATAGTAGATTCTAAAACATATTTAGGTATCTTGGTAACTAAATAGTGCAGATATAGTAATTCCTATTCATATCATTTAGATATATGAATGCTACGGATAGTACTTTGGCATATACATACTATGATAATAAGGTTATTCCAGAATAGTAGGATAGAAATAGAGATAGTTATGATATTAGATAAGATTGTAGCAGCTACTGAAAAACGGGTCCGTGACGCAAAAGCTAAATTACCCTTGTCAGAGTTGCAACAGCAAGTAGAAAGAATGCCTATTACGAAGGACTTCCCTTTTGAACAGGCATTACAAGAATTAGATTTTAATTTTATATGTGAAGTGAAAAAAGCGTCTCCATCAAAAGGGATAATTGCAGAAGATTTTCCCTATTTAGAGATAGCCAAGGAGTACGAAATGGCAGGGGCGGCCGCTATTTCCGTGTTGACAGAACCAGATTTCTTTTTAGGTAGCCCTCAATATTTACAAGAAATTGCTGAAGCGGTACAAATTCCTGTATTACGGAAGGACTTTATTATCGATGAATATCAAATCTATGAAGCAAAATTGTGGGGTGCCTCAGCTATATTACTCATAGCCGCTATCTTGAATGATGAAACAATGGCACGCTTTCATAAGTTGGCAGATAGTTTGGGTCTATCATGTTTGGTAGAAGCTCACGATGAAACGGAAGTGTTGCGAGCGGTAAATCTAGGGGCCCGCATTATTGGGGTCAATAACCGCAATTTAAAAGATTTCACGGTGGACGTGAACAATAGCATTCGCCTACGAAAGCTAGTGGATGATTCAGTGATTTTCGTTTCTGAAAGTGGTCTAGATACAGCCGCAGATATCCAACGGTTACGAGACAATAAGATTCACGCTGCACTTATGGGGGAAAGCTTTATGAGGTCCACAGATAAAGTAGCAAAATTGGCTGAACTATATGGACCTATAAGACCGAAACGTTTTACCTATGGTACTAGTAATAGAGAATTGATAGTAAAGAAAGATACTGATAAGGAAACTGGATTAATAACTTTGGAAGTAAAAAGTTTAATGTTATCAGAACTAGAGACATTGCAAATATCAGAATCTAACCCAGTGACAGAACAGAACTATCAGCCTAAAGTAAAATTCTGCGGCATATCCAAAGAAGATACAGTTCCTGTATTACTGGACACACAACCAGACCATGTGGGATTCATCTTTGCACCAAGCAAACGACAAGTGACGGTAGAACAAGCCCAATCCATTACGAAAAGTTTGCAAGATAGCGTAGACACTACAAGCGGTAACAAATGCTGCTCACTGGTAGGCGTATTTGTTAATGAAACGATACCTACTATTGTAGAGATTGCAAAGACAGTACCACTTTCAGTAGTGCAATTACATGGAGATGAAACTGTAACATATATTGAAACATTACGGAGCCAATTACAGGAAGAACAATTAGAATCCATTGAGATTTGGAAAGCTATACAAGTGCAAGGTAAAGAAGATATCTTGTCATGGAAACAAGCTCCCATCGATGGACTGGTGGTAGATGCCTACTCTAAGGAAGAACGTGGAGGCACCGGTAAGACTATCGATTGGTCATTACTTGATGATGTGCAAGTTCCATACTACCTAGCAGGCGGTATAGGACTACACAATGTGGCTCGTGCCATTCGTCGACTACAGCCGTATGGGCTCGACATGAGTAGTAGTCTAGAGACAAATGGACAAAAAGATGTGAAGAAAATAAAATCTATGGCACAGATTATTAAGACGGTAACAAATATATGCTAAGAAAATGAAAACTATGGAACAGATCGTTAAGATAGTAATAAACAGATAAGGAGATAGACTATGACAACACATCGCCATGGCTATTTTGGCGAATTTGGTGGACAATTCATGCCTGAAACATTAATGAATGCCATCATTGAACTGGAAGAAGCCTATGAAATGTATAAAAATGATCCTGAATTTATTAAAGAATTAGAAGATTTACATGTGTCCTATACCGGACGTCCTTCCTTACTATATTTTGCAGAACAAATGACAAAAGATTTGGGGGGCGCTAAAATTTACTTAAAACGGGAAGACTTAAACCATACAGGGTCCCATAAATTAAATAATGTACTAGGTCAAATGTTGCTGGCTAAACGAATGGGTAAAACGAGAGTAATTGCAGAAACGGGTGCCGGTCAACATGGTGTAGCCACTGCCACAGTAGCGGCGTTAATGGGCATGGAATGTGAAATTTTCATGGGCCAAGAAGACTGTGAGCGACAAGCTTTAAATGTATACCGTATGGAACTATTAGGGGCTAAGGTGCATCCGGTTACTTCTGGAACAGGTACCCTGAAAGATGCTGTATCTGAAACGATGCGGGAATGGACCAATCGAATGGCGGACACTCATTATGTCTTAGGATCTGTTATGGGGGCTCATCCGTTCCCTATGATGGTACGTGACTTTCAGTCCATCATCAGTCGTGAGGCACGGGAGCAAATTTTAGAAAAAGAAGGTAAATTACCGGCGGCTGTGTTAGCTTGTGTTGGTGGCGGTAGCAATGCCATCGGTATGTTCTATCATTTTATTCCAGATGCGGGCGTACGACTTATCGGTTGTGAAGCGGCTGGCAAAGGTATCAATACAGAAGAACATGCAGCAACCATGACAAAAGGTACAGTAGGTATTTTCCATGGTATGAAATCATACTTCTGCCAAAATTCCTATGGACAAATTGCACCAGTATTTTCTATTTCCGCAGGTTTAGATTATCCAGGAATAGGTCCAGAGCATGCCTATTTACACGATAGTGGCCGTGCTCAATATGTACCGATTACGGACGATGAGGCAGTGGATGCTTTTGAATATCTGTCTCGTATGGAGGGCATTATTCCAGCTATTGAAAGTGCTCATGCCGTAGCCCATGCTATGCGATTGGCACCTACGTTAGGTCCTGATGAAAGTATCATCATTTGCTTATCTGGACGTGGTGATAAGGACGTAGCCGCTATGGCGAGATATAGAGGGGTGAACTTACATGAATAAGATAACAATAGCAGAGGCTTTCAAAAAGAAAGCATTTATCCCTTTCATTACTGCCGGTGACCAAGGGATTGATGCCACAGAGAAATACATTCGTACTATGGCGAAGGCGGGGGCCAGTTTGATTGAAATTGGTATTCCTTTTTCAGACCCTGTAGCCGAAGGCCCTGTCATTCAAGCCGCCAGTGAGCGTGCTCTATCCACAGGCATCACAACAGATGATATCTTTGATATGGTAAAACGTTTGCGCACCGGTACAGAGTCGTTGACCATACCACTTGTGTTCATGACCTATTTGAACCCTATCTATGTATATGGTGTTGAAAGCTTTATGACACGCTGCGAAGAAGTGGGCATCCAAGGTGTCATTGTGCCAGACTGTCCGTTTGAAGAAAAACAAGAATTATCCAATCAAGCAAAAGCTCATGGCATTGCTGTTATTTCATTAATTGCACCTACTTCAGAGCAACGGATTGAGGAGATTGCTAGTCAAGCAGAAGGCTTTGTGTACTGTGTGTCATCTCTTGGTGTAACAGGTATGCGCAGTGATATCAAAACAGATATTGCTAGCATCGTACAACAGATTCGCCAATACACAGATATTCCTGTAGTAGTTGGCTTTGGTATTTCCACGCCGGAACAAGCAAAGGCGATGGCCGCAGTATCTGATGGAGCCATCGTAGGCAGTGCCATTGTGAAACAAATTGGAGAGTGGGGTCCTAATGGTGAAGAAGAATTATATCAGTACGTTTGTTCTGTGGTAGAAGCTGTGGGTAACTAATAGTAATGTATTCTAAGGTAACTCCTATGTATGACAGAGTTACTTGGTGATAATATCCTTTATATCCTATTCTGTTATTTACGATGCCTCTTAAATAGCTGTACAAGAAGTATATCTTGTGCAGCTGTTTTATATGTAAGAGAGTTAATTGCTTCTTCATGTATGTTTAAAGAATATAGTATGTAGTTCATAAAAATGTTATGGTAACATGCTTTGATATACTGTATACTTAATACTATACATAGTTCTTAACAGGAGACATCGGGTATGGAAAAAACAAGTATTGGCGTTGGGCGTGCTGCATTACATGTGGCTATCTCTGAAAGTCGCACCGAAGAGATGGCATTGCGGAAAGAGTTTGAAGTGCAGGGGATTCGTACGTGTGCTGTGGATTTCGGAGGAGCTTTCACAGAGATTATTCCTAAAATCATTGAACGGGCTGTGGTAGCAGCGGACCGACAAGGGTTGATTCAAGATGATCACGTTAGCAAAGGCGCTGTGGTAGGCGCTACAGCACAAGCCTTAGAGCAAATCAAAAATAAATGTGTCGGTCTCAATGTAGGCGGTAAAGTAGGGATTGCACGAAGTCAAGAACATTTAAGTGTAGCCATCTATTTAGGCGTTGGCGTATTGCATTTAGATGAGATTGCTGTGGCTATGGCGCATCGAGCTGTACCAAGTATGTAGTGGTGCTATAAATTTTACTGTATTTTTGGTATAATGTTCTTTAGAGTTTATAGACAATAGCTAATCATTTTGGAGGTAACTATGAGTCAATTCGATTGGAAAGTATTAGATCGTAATTACGAAGATGTCATTTACGAAACATATAATGGGATTGCTAAAATTACAATTAATCGTCCAGAAGTGCGTAATGCATTTCGTCCCAAAACAGTGATGGAATTAATCGATGCATTTACCATTGCTCGTGAAGATGCAGAAGTGGGAGTTATCATTTTGACTGGTGCTAATCATGGTCAAGGCGAAGATAAAGAAGCATTCTGTTCCGGTGGTGACCAACGTGTCCGTGGAGATGGCGGTTATGTTGGGGATGACAAAATTCCTCGCTTAAATGTGTTGGATTTGCAACATCTGATCCGTATTACTCCAAAACCTGTTATTGCTATGGTTAACGGTTTTGCTATTGGTGGTGGTCATGTATTACACATCGTATGCGACCTTTCTATTGCTTCTGAAAATGCAAAATTCGGTCAAACAGGTCCTCGTGTAGGTTCCTTTGATGCTGGTTATGGCGCTGGATACTTAGCGCGTTTAGTAGGCCATAAAAAAGCTCGTGAAATCTGGTTCTTATGCCGTCAATATTCCGCAAAAGAAGCCTTAGACATGGGGCTTGTAAATACAGTAGTACCATTTGATCAATTAGAAGCAGAAACAGTGAAATGGTGTGAAGAAATTCTTCAATTATCTCCAATGGCACTTCGTTTCTTGAAAGCTTCCTTCAATGCGGATACAGATGGTTTAGCTGGTTTACAACAATTTGCAGGGGATGCGACTTTATTGTTCTACACAACTGATGAAGGTAAAGAAGGTCGCGATGCATTTAAAGAAAAGCGTAAGCCTAATTTCAAACAGTTTCCTAAATTCCCTTAATGGATTAGGCTATGAAGTGGTTATATGAACGAGCACACACCCATAGAGAGAGGCTTTTCTTAAATGAATATTCTTATGGTGATGTGTTTACTCTAACAATAGCTACAGCAAAACGACTCGCTCCTCATCTTCGAGGGGAGAGTCGTATTGCTTTATGGGCTGAAAATTCAGTATCCATGGCGATACACCTATTTGCTCTTTCTGCATTGGGTATAGAAACAGTGTTGCTGAATACGAATCTGACTGAACGAGAAGTAACAGAACAGATGGAAAGCACAGGAGTTCGCACTTTATTGATGTCAGAAAAAATGACACAGATGTTGCGAGCACAGAAGGTAGCCGATGACATGGAGATCACGGATGTTTCTACTTATGAGTATAGCCATAATCAAGTGGACCGACAGTATTTATGCTTTTCTACATGCATAGACACTGACTTCAAGGCTATTTCTCCTATGCATAATGACGAAAATCTAGACTGGAATCCAACTGATGAAAAAGTATTTTGTATTATCAACACTAGTGCTACAACAGGCAAATTCAAATCAGTCCCTGTACGGTGGTTACAGATAGAGGCTCATGTGAAAGCTTCTGCGAATGTGCTTGGTGTGGAGGAACATGACAATTGGCTTGTAGTGCTCCCTATGTTCCATGTCAGCGGCTTATCTATTATTTTGCGTACTTTGTATAATGGCACAAGAGCCATAATTCGTGAAAAGTTCTCGGAACAAGTCGTACTAGAGGCATTGGAAACAGAAGATGTGACCATGGTATCTTTGGTGCCCACAGTGTTACAACGCATAGTAGAACGCATACAAGCACCAACTTTACGGGCTATCTTACTAGGTGGTGAGTTTATTCCTATGCCACTGTTACAAGAGTGCGTACAACGAAATCTACCAGTCTATAAGACGTACGGCATGTCAGAAACTTTTGCTCAAAGTACTACCTTTAGTATACAGGAGCATCCAAATAAATTAGCCTCTGTGGGTTATCCTTTACAGGGTGTTACTATTGAAATTCGCAATCCTGATGAAGAAGGTGTAGGAGAAGTGTGGCTTTTATCCCCGATGCTGATGAAAGGATACCTTAATAAAGAACCTATTAAAGGAGCTTTTAATACAGATGACATTGGTTACGTAGATGAAGATGGATTTTTATATCTTTTGAACCGTAGAAAGGACATCATCATTTCTGGGGGCGAGAATATTTACCCTAAGGAAATCGAAGATGTCTTATATGGAATGAAGGGTATTTTAGAATGTGCAGTTATCCCAGTATCAGATCCTAAATGGGGACAAGTACCTGTATTATGCGTGGTAACAAACCGTTCCGAAGAAGATATATCACAATATCTACTCAGTTGTTTAGCGAAATATAAAGTACCGAAACGAATGATATATTTTGATGCATTACCTAAAAATAGTATGGGAAAAATATTGCGACAAGACTTGATTCACACAGTAGAAAGGACATAGTATGAAGGAAACCTCTTTATTAGAACAATTACAGATAGAGACATTTCACTGTACTGAACAGGCCTTTCAAAGTACTATGAAGCTTTCATCGTTTCATGCGCAACCCTTTGGATTCGTTAATGGTGGCGTGTATTTAGCCTATGGAGAAGTATTAGCAGGCATGGCATCTAATGCTATATTGGCACAAGAATCAACATCGAGAAAAGATAGCGTGGACTTAGATTCGGCTAAACGAAAAGTAGCCGTAGGTCAAACGATAACGGCTAATCATGTGAGACCGAAACGATGCCAAGGTTATGTGGTAGCACGTGGTCAATTGTTACACAAAGGTGGTCGAAATCATGTATGGACGATTAATATCTTTGATGAAACAGATCAATTGTTATCTCATATGACGGTGACAAATAGTATAATTAAGGTGTAAGAAATTATATCTATTAGTCGGAATTTATGTATAACACGATGTTATTATTACATCCATGTTAATTTTACAAGAGTACCTATAGATTGGTAGTACATAGTTACACTTTATAAATAAATAGCATAAGTCTGAAAAGAATTAATTTGTTATATAATATTGTATTGACTAGAAAGGAGGTGCATAGCCTATGAAAATTGACATTATATCGTTGTTTCCAGAGTTTTTTGATGCCTTTTTTACACATTCCATCATCAAACGTGCCTTACAGGCAAATCGATTAGAAATGAAAGTAACAAATCCAAGGGAATTTTCTCATAGCAAGCATGGTCAAGTAGACGATACTCCTTATGGAGGTGGCGCGGGCATGCTCATGAAAGCACCTCCTCTCTTTGAGGCTGTAGAACATGTGCTTCAGATGCCCATAGACAAACATCGTCGTACAAAAGCAAATCATAAACGTCATGTTGTATTTATGGGACCTACAGGAACACCGTTTACGCAAGAAAAAGCAAGGGAATTGGCCACCTATGATCAGCTTGTCATCGTCTGTGGACACTACGAAGGAGTTGACTATCGAGTAGAAGAACACTTAGTGGATGAAACTATATCTATTGGAGATTATGTGTTAACGGGCGGTGAATTACCAGCCATGGTGGTAGCCGATGCAGTGGCTCGTATGATTCCCGGTGTCTTAGGAGCTACCTCAGGAGCGATAGAGGATTCCTTTTACTATCCTTTATTGGAATGTCCACAATACACGAAGCCCCAAGAATATAGAGGCATGGTTGTACCAGATATATTATTGAGTGGTCATCATAAATATATTGAGCAGTGGCGATTAGAAGAGTCGTTGAAACGGACTGCTTTACTGCGAAATGATTTGTTGCAACGAGAATTAACTGTAGATGAACTTAAGGCTCTGAAACGATTAATAGATAGAGTGGATTCTGAAGAGGAACAACAAGTACTTTCAAAATTGATAGAACAGTCTACTTTTACAGAGGAAAAGAGGAAATAAATGGCGAATTTATATATTGGCCTCGTTCATTATCCCATTATGAATAAACATGGTGAGGTAATCACGACAGCCATCACGAACTACGATATCCATGATATTGCCAGAGCATCTACAACCTACGATGTGGAACGGTATTTTATCATTCACAATGTGCCGAGCCAGCGTGAATTGGCAGAAACTGTGATGAGTCATTGGAAAACGGGATTTGGCAGTACTTATAATCCGGATAGAAAAGATGCTTTCAAACATGTGGAACTTGTCAATTCCATTCGACAAGCCATCGATATGGTGACGGAATTAGAAGGGCAGACGCCAATCGTGTGTACTACAGATGCACGGACCTATGATAATACCATTACCTATGCATCGCTCCGTAAATCACTTGAAAGTGAGAGCCGTCCTGTGGTAGTATTATTTGGAACGGGGTATGGTATGACGAAGAAAACAATGGAAGATTTCGATTATATCTTAGAACCCATCTATGGACATGGTGAGTACAATCACCTTTCAGTTCGTAGTGCCGTATCAATTATCTTAGACCGCTTGCGAGGCGAAGCGTGGTGGAATAAATAGGAGGACACAATGTCAGGACATTCTAAATGGTCAAATATTAAACATAGAAAAGGTAAAAATGATGCGTTAAAAGCAAAAATTACCACAAAAATTAGTCGTGAAATCACAGTGGCTGTGAAAGCTGGTGGCACAGATCCAACCGGTAATATGCGTTTAAAATTGGCTTTGCAAAAAGCTCGTGAAAATAACATTCCTAAAGACAATATCCAACGCGCCATCGATAAAGGTGCCGGTGCAGGTGATGCGAATAACTACGAAGAAATTACCTATGAAGGATACGGTCCAGGCGGCGCTGCTATCCTTGTAGAAGTGATGACAGATAACCGTAACCGTGCAGCTGCTGATGTGCGTCATGCCTTCTCCAAACGTGGTGGTAACCTAGGTGAAAGTGGCTCCGTTAACTGGATGTTCAAACGCAAAGGTGTATTCGTGATTCCCCAAGAAGGCAATGATGAAGAAACATTGACATTATTGGCTCTTGACGCTGGCGCAGAAGACATCAAAGTAGAAGACGATGTATTCGTTATCTACACATTGCCAGATGATTACGATGCCGTAGAAGCTGCCCTAGCTGAAGCATCCATCGCTACAGATATGGCACAAATTACAATGGTTCCAGATACAAATATGGAATTAACCGGTGATGATGCAGTGAATATGCAACGAGTACTAGATATGTTGGAAGACTTGGACGATGTACAAGATGTGTATCATAATGCCATCATGGATGAGGAAGAATAAAATAGAATGAAAAAAGCACTCCCTTGACGGGGAGTGCTTTGTATGTCGTTCATAAGTGGTTGCGATTAATAAATTTGGAATTGACAATAATAAAAGTAATGCCTTATAATAAGTTTAACGACAAACCCCCCACATCCGTATGGACAGACAAGTTCTGACGTGGGGCTTTTTTTATTATGGAGAGAATTATGGGGACACCTAAATCTTTAAATTGTAATGAACTATTGCATTTATTTTCTTCTAGAGGTATGAGAGTTGATGGAGTAGATAATCATAAGATTCAACATATTAATTATTATAAGCTGAAAGAATTTGCAGAACCATTTGCTACTTATTCAGAAGATGGAATGATTAATTATAATTGTATACATTTTTCGACAGTATTAAAGAGATACTATCAAGATAAAAATCTACGAGTCTCACTAATTCATGCTATTGAAAAAATTGAAATATCAATAAAAACGAACTTAGCTAGAATATTAGGTGAAAGATATGGGGCTTTTGGATATTTAAATTTTGCGCAGTGGGCTAATCGGTCGAAGGCCACTAGATATACTATAGAAAAGAAACAGTATAGAATAAAGGAAGAGTTACAAAATTCTTTGAAACGTTCGGATTATATATCCTCTCAATCTAAGGATAATTTTGATATAGATAATTTTCCAAGCATCTGGCTTGCAATAGATTTATTGACATTTGGCGCTGTTGTAAAAATGATAGAAATTTTAAGTGAAAAAAATCTAACGCAATTAGCGAGTACATATAATTGCTCAAATTTAGAATTAGTTTCGTGGCTAAAATGTTTACATTTCATCCGTAATATATGTGCACATAACTCCAATTTAATAGATATAAAGTTAAAGACGAAACCTAAAATACGAAGTGTATGGAAAGAACAACTCTTTTACGATGAAAAAGGTGGACAAGAAAAGCCAACTAATGGAGCCTCCATTGTAATTCTTATTGTTATGGAATTGGTGAAAATGATAAATTCAAAGTATAATTGGAGCCGCATTCAAAACGTTATTAGTAGCATATGCAGTAATGATGAAGAAGCACAGCTATTTGGGTTTAAAAATAAAAAAAGTGTAGATTTATTAAGTTAGATAACTTTTTAAAGAGGATAAACATAAAATAGCTATGTATTAATTAAGATGGTTTATACTGCTATCAAAATTAAATACAATGATTTACTATAAAATTCCACCATTCCATGATATACTATAAGCAAGTAAATATTTTAGATTTGCAAGGGAGCCTATGTAATAGGCTGAGAAAGGACTATGAAGTACCTGACCTTTTGACCTGATCGGGATCATGCCCGCGTAGGAAGCACGCTGACATATGTGGGTATCGATGTAATGTCGATACCTTTTTGTGTATAGAGTACCCATAATAGGCTCCTTTGTAATGAAAGGAGCTTTTTATGTTTTACACACAAATGCAAGCAGCCCAAAAAGGCATTGTTACCGACGCGATGAAAGTGGTAGCAGAAAAAGAAAACATGGATGTTGAAGTATTACGAGAGTTAGTGGCAAAAGGACATGTAACAATTCCATGCAACAAACATCATACGGCTTTACAACCGGAAGGAATTGGTCAAAAGTTACGCACAAAAATCAATGTGAACTTAGGTACATCCAAAGACTGTACAGACTATGAAGAAGAAATGAAAAAAGTTCATCATGCAGTGGCATTGGGGGCTGAATCGATTATGGACTTGTCTACGCATGGTGATACAAAAGTATTCCGCCGTCTGCTCACAAAAGAATGTCCCGTTATGATTGGCACCGTACCTATTTATGATAGCGTTATCCATCACCAAAAAGATTTAGGAGAATTGACAGCTGAAGACTTTATTTCTACTATCCGCCTCCATGCAGAAGATGGGGTAGACTTTGTTACCTTACACTGTGGGATTACACAACACACAGTGGAGCAAATTAAACGTCATAAACGAAAACTAAACATCGTGAGCCGTGGAGGTAGTTTAGTCTTTGCTTGGATGTCCATGACTGGTCAAGAGAATCCGTTCTATGAATACTATGATGAAATCTTGGACATTTGTGCAGAATATGACATGACCATTTCTCTTGGCGATGCATGCCGTCCTGGTTGCTTGGCTGATGCTACAGATATCTGTCAAATCGAGGAACTCGTTCGACTTGGGGAATTAACAAAACGAGCTCGTGAACGTGGAGTACAAGTGTTGGTGGAAGGTCCAGGTCATGTGCCATTGAATCAAGTACAAGCCAATATGGAAGTACAACAAACAATCTGCGATGGGGCACCGTTCTATGTGTTAGGACCATTAGTAACAGATATTGCACCAGGCTATGACCATATTACAGCGGCCATCGGTGGTGCTGTGGCAGCCATGCATGGGGCAGCCTTCCTTTGCTATGTAACACCAGCGGAACACTTAGCCTTACCTGACGAAAATGATGTGAAAGAAGGCATCATGGCTTTCAAAATCGCAGCCCATGCTGCAGATATTGCAAAAGGTATTCCGAATGCACGAGATCGTGATGACCGCATGGCAGAGGCGCGCCAAAAACTCGATTGGGAAGCACAATATGCAGTAGCACTAGACCCTGAAAAAGCACGTCGCATCCGTGAAAGCCGTGCTCCAGAAGAAGGGCATAAAGAAGCTTGCAGTATGTGCGGTAAATTTTGCGCCGTACGGAGTATCAACAAGGCCTTAGAGGGAGAGAAGATTGATATATTATAAATGAGAAACGAAACAGCCAACTCTTGGATAGGAGTTGGTTGTTTTTTGTTGTTATAGATAAATTGATTATAGCAATACAATTGATGTATTATATAGATAGTAAATGTATTTTTGTGTAATGCAACTAGTGAATTTACATGAGAGTAATATTTGAAATGATTGTTTTTTGAGGTGCATGATGAAACAATGGAAACTATTGGCACTGGGTTGCGCACTATTGGCGCTAACTGGTTGTGCAAGTATGGACTCTACTATACAAGTAGATAGTGACTTTAGTGGGAAATGGGAGGCGCAATTTCATGTTCCTGAACCTTTAAGTAAAACGGATATAGAAGGTGGGTTTGACGATAGTGTAAGTAAAATTATTCAAGAACGTAAGCATATAGGTGATGATACTTTTGAGGAAAAACAAAATAAAGAGAAAGAGGCTTTGAGACAGTTTAGTACCAAACATATTAAGGTTGAGCCTGTTGATGAAACTGGTAAAATTTTGAATTATCAAGCAGATGCTAAATCTGAATATTGGAAAATTACAGCATCTTTTTCAGATGAAAGTGAATTAACTAATAGTTACAGGATTATTTATGGCGCCATAGATAGACCTGAAGCGCTACATGTTATCTATCCTTATGGAGAAGAAAATAATGCATATATGTTTAACATGGGCAGGTCCTATGGAACTACAACTGTCACTGTAGACGGAGATATTAAAATCGATTTCAAAACAGATGGAGTTGTGAATGGTAATACAATCACTTTTGAAAAAGATCAAAATATCCGATTTGTGTTTCTGAAAGCATCACATACTGTCAGAAATGTACTAATTGGTTCAGTAGTATTGGGTGTGGTGTTAGGTGCCTATATGATTTGGCGAAAACGAGGTCAGTAGTATGAAGATTAAGAAATATATGCTATATATGCTGGGAGTAATCATGATGGGGCTAGCTTTTACAGGATGCACATCTGATACTGCAATCGGAGACAACCCTGATTTGTCAGGTACATGGTATCATTACAACCCTCCTTATGAAGATAACGGCTATAATGGTGGGATTGTCTATAAGATAACATTTGAAAAAGTAAGTGACCATGTATATAAAATGACTGAATCTAAGTTTTATATGCGTAATGTATACGTGAAACATCAGTTAGTAAACGAAAAAGAATATGGTACTGATCATGCAAGAATTACTAAGCTGGATATTGCAAAGGGACCAAATAAAAATGGAGTAGTACCTATCTATGATGATGCTTACGAATGGGTACCTTATTATGATGAAATAAAAGAAGATACATTAATGACAGTCAGAGATGGTAAGGCTTATGATGCGACGTTTGGTGCTACCCACACGATTAAGAAGGAAAATGGTAAGTTGATGCTTGTCAGCGGTAAAGATAATAATTCTATTATGTATAAAACGGATGATTCTTTTTTTACATTTGCTAACGAACAAGAAGCGGCTAATATCAAAAAGAAAGTAGACATCAATAATGATAAACATCCCAATGAAGCATATCGAATACGTAATATCACTTTTACTGTGAAAGAAAGTGATAAAAAAGTGTATGCTCATTCTAATTAGGAGTACAACCAGTATGAGATATCTATATGCTTAAATGTCATACAATGCTTGATATTGCATATATTTATAGAGTATGATAGAGGTGTCATTATAGTTATTTTTTATAAGTGTGAGGTGTGCTATGAGAAAAAGAACAGCAATCGCTCTTATCCTAGCTAGTGTATTTGCAGTGAATGCAGGTACTGCTACAGTAGAAGCTAGTTGGTTAAGTAAAACGTTAAAGAAATTAGACAATGCTTTGGGGGTTCCTGATGGTGATACGCAGGTGACAAAACAGAGTGATGGATATTTACATTTACCACAAGTCGGGGAACGCTGGATTCCAGTAGCTGAAAATCAGTATTACAAAACATATTTAGACCGTAGAACTGCTATAGCAGGTGGTGAAGCACAAAATAGGTTTGTAGCAGGTAACTTTAAAAGAGAATTCACACCTATAGGCTCGCATTGGCTTGGAGAGGTAAACAATGATATTAAGCCTGATGTTATTACGGTAGGATATAGCTACATGATATATAGAGTAAATGAGTATTCGGTTCGAAATGATCCTACTCCAGCGTATTATGATGTACACGGGAACTTAATTTATAAAAGTAGAGCTATAAGGATGTTAGAATTAGATAGAACTTTTAGCGTTACTTATACACCTGAATCAGAACAAGAGCGTATTAAAGATAGAGTGTTCCACCTATTCGGCTGGGATTACTAATCGTATGTTATCACACTATTCTTGTATAATAATTAACTAATAAAAGAACATATTGATATAAAGCAAGGTTCCCCTTGCTTTCTCCCCACATTTTGTGCTATACTAACCAAGTATGAATACACACGCAACTAGACTATCAGT